>CAYOGU010000112.1:0-10655 GCA_964403345.1 uncultured Syntrophus sp.
GCCGGTGATCCGGTCCCGGAGCTTGGCTCCGGTCACCCGGCTGCCGTTTCGGATGAGGGTCGTGACTTCGGTGTGCAGGAGGAGGCGGGAGCCCCGGGATGCGGCGTCACGGGCGTTTTCCACGACGAGCGTGAAGGGGTCGACGGCCCCGTCGGGGACTTGGACAGCGCCGATGAGCCGGGGGTTGAGCTTCGGCTCCATCGAGAGCGTCTCCCTGGGGGAGAGGGTCAAGGTCTCGATCCCCGCCGTCTCGCAGGCCCGGATGAAGGTCGCCTGGTACTCCAGGCCGTCCTCGGGAAGCGAGACGAACAGTCCTCCCGTTTCTTCGATGCAGTGGGGGGCGATCCGCCGGAGGATCCGGTTTTCCGCGATGCACTCCCGTGCCGCCTCGGGATCGTTGACGGCATAGCGGCCGCCGCTGTGGAGGAGTCCCTGGTTGCGGCCCGAGGCGCCGGAGGTAAAGTCCCCCTTCTCCACCAGCGCAGAGGGGATGCCGCGCATGGCCAGGTCCCTTGCGATTCCGGCACCCGTGGCGCCGCCGCCGATGATCAGGACTTCCGTCTGCAGGTCCATGAGGTTCAATTCCCGGAAGGATCAAAGATCCGGAACCACGTAATATTCTTGGAACTTAAGTTATCCCCTGCTAACAGGAAACGAGGGGATTGTCAAGGCAAATGAAGCCCCGCGATAGACGGACCTTCGGCCGGCTCCGGGCGTCAGCGGGGAGGGCCGGGGGACTCGGGACATTTCCCGGCGTAGTACTCCCCGGCGTTGCAGACGATCCCCTCCGGGAGACGGCAGATCCCTTCCTCCTGCGGAGCCCCGGAAAGGCCGGTCGCCCGGTAGAATCCGCCGGTGATGAGGCAGTATCGGGCAGCCGGAGTGACATCCTTTTCCACCCGGACGCCGCCCTCCGGACATTCGCCCCGGAACAGGGACCATTCCTCGCAGAGCCGCCCGTCGTTGAAGGTGCAGATCCCGTATTCGCCGCCGTCTCCGCGCTTGAGGATCGTCAGGGTCCCCCCCTGCTGGATGCAGTTCACCGATGCGGGATTGGCGATCCCGACCTTCCCGGTCCGGGCGCCGCCGGCGCCAGTCCCCGTGCAGCCCGGCACGAACATGGCAAGAGCCGCCGCAAGCAGACTGGCAGCCAGTCGTTCACGGTACCGTGTCGAGGGGGTATGGTTGTTCATGGGCTTCCGATCCCTCTTGCAGGCCGTACCAATCCTGCGAATGGCCTTCAAGCCCGGGCGCTGGCGCGATGGGGCGACGGGCTGCCCGGAAAATCCGTCGCCTTCCTAACCAGTGTAGACCAGGATCGTCCGAAGGTCAACTGGCCGGACGCAGGGGACCAGAAAATCTTTCGATTGCGTCTCTGAAGCCCATCTTTAGGCCAAAACCGAAAACACTGCCCCGGGCCTACAGCTTGACAGTCCGCCGCCGCCGGGCTAGATTCACCGTCATGATCGATACGAAAAAGACGGCCCAGGACGTCCTCCAGGAGGAGATCTTCCGGGAACGGGCTGCCGTGCTGGCCCGTGCCGGGGAACGTCTCGAGGAGGCCCTGGAAAAACTCTCCAGGATGGAAGGTCGGATCGCCGAGGCCTTGGCTGCACCGGGATGCGAGGCCGACAGCAGAGTCGGTCGGGGTGTCGAGGCGTCTGAAGGCGGCCGAGGCCTTCGGGGCGGCGAGGTCCGCCGCCGGGTCAACGGCATGATCCGCGCTTACAACCGCCAGCGCGAGGCGGTTCTGACACGCCACTATGAGCTCATCGTGACCCGCGAGGCACTGGGGCTTCGTCACCACCAGCGCCTTGATGAGATCTACCGGATCCCGCCGAAGAAGTGCTGCCTTCCGGAGCGCTAACGACCTTTTTTGAAGCGGTTTTGTCGCGGTCGCGAGAATCCCCTCCGCACGGGGCAACTCGCCGGCCCGATCCTGTCAGGCCTTGCCGCCCTTGAGGACCCGGTGGAGGTGGAGGATCCGCTGGACGGCGGTCCCGTTGGCTGGGAGGGCCAGGAGGACCAGGACTCCCTTCATCAGGACATATCCGCGGCCGGGGATCGTCCCGAGGGCCAGGGCGGCCATCAGGAGAACGAACCGCTCTGGGCGCTGGAGAAGCCCGATCCGGCAGGCGATCCCCAGCCCTTCGGCCCTGGCCCGGGCGTAGCTTACCAGGAAGGACCCTGTCAAGGCCAGGAGGATCACGGCGACCGTGGCCGGGCTGCAGGCCTCGGGAGACACGGCGCCAGAGGCCGGGCCGCCCGCGAAATGCCAGGCGAGTCCCGTCAGGATGAATCCCTCCGAGAAGCGGTCCATGACGCTGTCGTAGAAGGCCCCGAATGGGGAGGCCTTTTGGGAGCCCCTGGCCACCTGCCAGTCCAGGACGTCGCAGAGGCCCGAGAGGGCGACCGCCCCGAGGCCGGCGGCGAAGGCGATCCTGCCGTCGATGCCGTCGCGTCCGATGAGTCCCTCGGGGGTCATTCGGTCCTCCTCGTTCAAAAGCTGACCCGCAATCCCAGGGATGTGATCATGTTGCGGAAGTCCGCCCCGGCGGCGTCGCCGGAGAGCGTACTCACCCTGCCGGTGTTGAAATTCGTCAAAGTGGTCTCCCCCTTGGCCTCGTTGTAATGCTCGTAGTCGAAACGGGTGAAGAGGGAGACGTTCCGGGTCAAGTCGAAGTTCAGTGCCACATTGAGGGCGATCATGGAGGACCGGGAGAAGGTATCCTCGAAGAGGGTCGCACGCAGATGGTGATAGTCGCGGTCCCGGGACTTGACCCAGAGGCTCCCGATCACCTCGGCCGAGAGGGTCCAGCGGTGGATGCCGAGGCTGGCGCCCAGACCCAGGTAGGGGACCTCCCACCACTGCTCGTAGGAGATCCCGGCCTCCCCATCCGGGGACGATCCGATGTTGTTCCGGAGCCCCCCGCCGCTGGAATAGATGTAGGTCCCGCCGTATCCCGTCCAGCTCAGTTTGGACCACCGGTAGCCGCCGATCACCTCCAGGGAGGCGCGCCGGACCGTCCAGGGATCCCGGACCGCGGTCCTGTTCAGGGAAGCCAGGGTGAAGGCGGCCCGGGCGTCGATCCGGTAGGCGTTGTGCAACTTCGTGTCGGGGCTGCTCGACCAGTCGCTCCAGTCGTTGAAACCGGCGCGCAGCCAGTCGTAGTCGTCCATCGAGTTGCTCGACGAGACGGGTGTCCAGCCGCCGACGCTGATCTTGAGTCTTTCGAAGGGACGGGCGGCAAGGGTACCGCCGATCACGTAGGCCCGGTCGATGGACCAGATCAGCTCGCTCACCTTGGCGCCCGTGTTGGCATCGTAGACGAGCTCGCGGCTCTGGCCCTTGAGGAAGCCCCCGTAAATCTCCGCGGAGAAACGGTCGCTGAGGGTCGCGGCGGCCGTCGCCTGGACCTCCACGCTCTGGGCCGCGGCGGACGGCATGGAAAACCCCGTGAGAAGGAAAAGGAAGAGGAGGGGAAGGAGGGATGCCCTGATGCCGAACCGCTTCCGATCCGTCGTCATATGTGGCCTCCTGGAGATATTATTGGCGTGGCTGCCGCCTTGGGCGAGATGAACTATAGCCGTGACGCCGAAGACTGTCAAGATGCGTTCAGGTGGATAGAACGCTGCGGGAAAGACGAGGGTCCTTTGCAGGGGAATCCTGTTGCCGGGTCCAGGAAAGCTTTGACAAGGGGGGCTGTTCGTCCTATAGTCGCGCCGTCTGTGACAGGCCGCGCCGAGCCGGCAGGCCGGGGTCGGCAGGGGCCCCCGGGAATGAAGAACCTGCAGGGCCGCATGGCCCGTGACGGTGAGGGGGACGGATATGCGTTTTCAAGGAAAGACGGCGTTGATCACCGGCGGTTCCAAGGGCATCGGAAGGGCCGTGGCGTTGCGGATGGCCCGCGAGGGGGGGGCGGTGGCCGTCAACGGCCGCGACGTGGCCGCCCTGGATGAGGTGGTCGGTCAGATCCGGGCGGCCGGAGGCCGGGCCATACCGGTAGCGGGCGATGTCAGCCTCGCCGCCGACGTGGCCAGGATCAAGGATACCGTGCTCGGAGAATTCTGCGGCCTCGACATCCTGGTGAACAACGTGGGCGGCGGCACGATGGCCCGGTGGCTCGACGACGTGGATGAATCGGTCTGGGACCGGTGCATCGAGGTCAACCTCAAGAGCGCCTTCCTGGTGACGAGGGCCTTTCTGCCCCAGATGCGGGAGCGCCATTCCGGGCGCATCGTCATGGTGGCCTCGATCGCGGGGCGCAACATGAGCCGAATCTCAGGGCCGGAGTACAGCGCCGCCAAGGGGGGCATGCTGGCTTTCATGCGACATCTGGCGGTCGAATTGGGACCCTTCGGGATCACGGTCAATGCCGTGGCCCCCGGTCCGACCCTCTCCGAACGCGTGGTCAAGAAGATGGCGATCAAGGGCGAGGCGGAGATGGCCAGGGTCGTCGGCGCGATCCCCCTGGGCCGGGCGGCAAAGCCCGAGGAGGTGGCGGCGCCCATCCTGTTTTTGGCCTCCGACGACGCCTCATACATCACTGGGACCTGCATCGACGTGAACGGCGGTTCCTTCATGATGTAGGGGCGAGGAAACGCAGCTTTTTACCGCAGGCATCTTTTTCCCCTTTGCAGAGATTCCGCGGATCGTATAGAATCATATGACTACTACCGCGGTTTTCAGGAACGGTCCTGCTCCAAAAGCCCGATCCTCCCCGTTCCCGTTTTTGTCCAGACCGGGATTCCCGATCCCTCTCCGGATTCATCTTTGCGCCGACGGGAAGCGGCAACATCCCGTGAAATCCGGGGAAAGATTACGTCCCCCGTGGTTCGATGACATACGCGGCTCTCGCCTCCTGAAGGCCAGGAACAGAGGACGGCGCCGGTTCCACAATCCTGTGCACCGGCTGGAAATAGGCATGCGAGGAGATGGACGATGGAACAACTGATCGATCTCAACGAAACGGATGTCGCCAAGAAGAGGGAAGGAGGCGTGGACGCCTTGGTCGTGGAACCCTACCTGTTGATCAACCAGGTTTGTCTGGAGGCGGGAGGGGAAGTCCCAGAGCAGAAGCTCGAATCCAATGTGACGCTTCAGGTGGTCTCGGGGGAGGGGGAGTGTCTGTTCAGCGGAAAGAGCGTCCGGATGGGGCCGGGGAAGCTCCTGAGGATCCCTCCGGAAACCTCCCTGAAGATCCGGAACGAGTCCCAGAGGCGGTTGGTGCTGCTCGTCATCTATACGCCCCATCCCAATGTTCTGAAAAAGGAGTCGCTGGAGGACCGGTCCGCGAGGGGGCGCTTCGTGAATCTGCTGGTCTTCCCGGAAACGAAACCTGGCCGGGATGGCGAATTCTTGGAATGGTTCAAACGCTCCAGCGAACTCTTCTCCAGGTATCGGGGGTTCATCTCCAGGACCCTGCTCAAGCCGCTCAAGAAAACGGACCTGGCGGTCGCCCTGACCGAATACGAGTCGGAGGAGAGCTTCATGGTCATGCGCCTGAGCGATGATCGCAGGCAACTGTTCACCAAGGGGTCGGAACTCCTTGAGGCACCTTACGAATCCCATTTTTACACGGTGACGGCATCCTACCGGAAGTAGCATCATTCCGGAAGCAACCCCACGCCTGGGCTGCCGGTCTCTGCGGATTCGGGGAGGAACATGATCAGGATCAACAGCTTCTTGCACCGGGACGTCCTCAGCGACATCATCCACCGCTGGATGTACGGCGAGGCCCACCCGTCCGATGCGGCCCTAATCACCCGTCTGGTCCACTTCAACCATGTCTATGTCCAGCGCTACCTGGAAACCTTTGCCGGTGTTGTCTTCGGGGGCCTGCATCCCGACGGCCTTTTCTTCCGTCCGGTCCAGATCAAAGGGGAACTGAAGGATGCCCTTGTCGCGGATCCTCCCTGCCGCAACGAGAGGATCGACGAGTTGCTCCGGGATTACCAGCTCAATCCCGGGCGTTTCTACCGGGAGACGCCCTTTCACGGAGATCTCTACTTCCGCCGCCGCGGCCCGGGGGGCGAATATGTCGGATCGATCCGAATCAAACGGGTCCGGCGTCTGGCGGAGAAGAGCGCCCGGAGGATCATCGATCAGATGTTCGATACGATCAAACGGCATGCCGATACCCTGGCGGATGAACGGGCGCGTCAGATGGGGATCCCCAGGGAGCAGCTTGTGACGGCGCCGGCGGACATGACGGAGGAGTTCCTCCAGGCGGAGAACCGCCTTCTGGACGATCTGAAGGCCCGGCGGCCGATTGCCGGGGCGAACGAGGTGCAGGCGATTAACGATGTCGCTGGTCTGAAGGTGATGCTGGAGCAATCGGAACAGCCGAGACTGATGACGCTCCTGGAGCACCGGCCTGATTGCCAGATCGTGGAAGTGGAACACCATAGCGGCCGGTACAATGCCACGAACCTGATCGTCCGCTACCGGCCCTGCCGGGAAGAGATCCTGGCCCGTCCCCTTGGCGGGGGGCTTTTAGGCGTTATGCAGAACCGGGGACTGTCCCCGGACGAGACCGGTGAGGCCTTTGCCGAGTTCGTCCGCACCGGGGAGGAGAACGTCTTATTGGAGATCATCCTGTCCAACTACCAGGAGATGCTCGAAAGCGAGATCGGCTGCTGCATGCACGAGGACAGGATCATCGAACAGAGGCTCTACCAGCCCTACCGGGGCCCCCTGGCGCGAAACATCCAGTACCTGATGGAGTACCTCTTCACCTTCCCCTCGTCCCAACAGCACGAGCTCGGAGAACTGCCGATCAAGCTCTGGAACCGCTATCTGCCGGACACGTTCGACGAGATTCTCAAGAGGCTTTTTCACATCCCGACTGGCAACTATCTGGATTAGCGCGTTGCGGCAGGACCATCCGGAACCCCTCGTCGAGGAGCCGTTCCGTTTCCTTTGCCCGGATCCTCGGGTTCTTCGCCCCCATAACAACGGCGATCAGGCGCGTCTCCCCCCGTTTGGCCGTGGCGATGAGATGGTATCCCGCTGCGGAAACCCATCCGGTCTTCAGGCCGTCCGCATTGGGATAATGAGCCAGGAGGGTGTTGCGGTTGTGCTGGGTGATGTGGCGGTAGGTGAAGAACTGCTGAGAGTGGATCTGCAGTGATTTGGGGAAACGGCGGAGGTATTCGTAGGCCAGGGTCAGCATGTCCCGCGCTGTGGTGACCTGGCCCTTGGCGGGAAGCCCGTTGGGGTTCTTGAAGACGCTCTTGGTCATCCCCAGTTCCTGGGCCTTGAGGTTCATCCGCTCGACGAATTCGTCCACATCTCCCGCAATATGCTCGGCGACCGCCACGGACGCATCGTTGGCCGAAACGACGGCCACTCCCGTGAGGAGCTGTTCCAGCGGGATTTCGCTCCCGGGCTGGATGTACATCTTCGATCCCCCGGTGTGTCCGGCTTTCCGGCTGATCTTCACGGTGTCACGGAGATGGACCTTTCCCGCCTCGATCGCCTCGTCCGCCACATAGAGGGTCAGGATCTTGGTGATGGAGGCCGGCTGGATGGGGGCCTCGGAGTTGTGAGCATAGAGGATCCTGCCGGTGGTCATGTCCATGAGGATGGCCGAACGTGCGGTGAGGTTGAGGCCGTCCGCGGAAAGAATATCCGTCGGAAGAAGGAGGGCCAGAAGGGCTGCAAGGACCAAGAGGCGTTTTGTCATGTCCGTCTCCTCTTAAACGGCGATGGCGCCCCGCCGGGCGGGGCGCCATCGGTCATTCGGCCTGCTGGATGGCCGACAGCTTCCAGGGGTTGTCTCCCACCGAACGGGTGAACGTCCAGTACTCGTTGAACTTCACCGGCTCCGTCCTGCTTCCGGAAAGGACCTCGGAGGTCGTTTCGTCGACAGTGTAATCCAGGAGGTTGGCGTAGATCTTCACGGTGATGAAATCCGCTCCCCCCTCCTGCCAGACCTCCACGGGTTCGACCGATCGGACGGCAATGTTCTCCAGGCGGTTGATCCGCCTCTGGGCCTTGAGCTGTTCGGCCTCGCCCCGGAAGGTGGCATACATCTCGTCGGTCAGGATGTCCCTGACGCCCGTCATGTCGCGGTTGGCCCAGGCGCCCTGGATCCGGAAGAAGGCATCCAGACAACCGTCGCCGAACCGTTTTTCGTCGAACCGGGGGTCCATCTGGCGGATGTGCCGCAGGCCGGTTTCGACGTCGTCCCCCTGCGCCGTCCCGTAGGTCTGGGCCGGTGCGGCCGTTTGTCCGACATTGGTCCCATAAGTTTCCCGATAGGAGGCTCCGGCGGGGACGTCGGCGGTGGCCTCGGAACGCCTCCGCCTGATGATCCAGTAGATGCCGTAAAGGAGCGCCCCGATCAGGATGATGTCCATCAGCCCGATGCCGCTGCCGAAGCCGTTCGCGTCACCGGCGAATCCGAGGCTGCGAAAGAGCATGCCGCCGAGCATCCCTCCGACGATTCCGCCGGCCAAGCCCCGGAGAAAGCCGCCGCCCCCGAAGGGGGAAGAGGCCGGCGTTGTGGGTGTGCCGTATTGTCGTGAGCCCTGGGAAGGGGCCACGGGGGTCGGGGCCGGGGTCGAGCGGGGCGTGCTGTAAGTACGGCTCCCGCGGCTTCCCATCGATCTTCCGCCGCCGGCGCGGGCCCAAGCGTCGATCTCCAGGACCGACAGGGTAAAAAAGAGGGCAAAAATCACAAGGCCGCATCTGGCCCAACGGTGTGCAAGCATAATCCTCTCCTCAAAACGGCCGATGCCGATTTTGGGGGTAAAGATAATGGCTGCCGCGGGGCTTGTCAACCTCTTTCTCACCGGTCAACCCGATCCGGCCTCAGGAGGGACGGTCGAAAGCGTCTGGCCTGGCGGGATCGGAGGGACCTCCTGGGCCATGCGGCGGAGCGTTTCGTCCACGTACCCGGCCGGGAAATGCTCGCCGCGGTATATCCGCAGGCACTGGGGGAGGCAGCGCAGGAAGGCGTCGACCACTTCCGGGGCGAAGTGGCTTCCCGCCTCCTGCCGGAGGAGCGAGACGACCTGTTCAAGGGGCATGGGGCCCCGTTCCAAAGAGGTCTTGTCGATGTACTTGGGATACTCGCGCTTGGAGGTCAGGGCGTCGAATACGTCGGCCACCGCGATGATCTTCGTGGCGAGGGGGAGGTCGTCCCCGGTCCGTCCGTCCGGATAACCGTGGCCGTCGACCATCTCGTGGTGGCTGCCGGCGATCTCGGGGACCGTGCGGAGGGCCCGGGGAAAATGGAATTTCTCGAGGATCTGCCGGGTCTTGACGGGGTGAGAATCCATCTCCGCCTTCTCCTCGGGGGTGAAGCACCCCTCCTTGAGGAGGACCGCGTCCGGAATCCCGATCTTGCCGATGTCGTGGAGCAGGGCCGCCAGGCGGAGGACTTCGATGTCGGTCCTGCCCAGTCCCATCTCCCGGGCGATGAGGAGGGCATATTCGGTCACCCGGCGGGAATGGCCCGCGGTCAGGGGGTGCCGGGCGTCGACCATAGCCGAAAGGGTGCTGACCGAGTGGGTGAATGAGAGCTTGATCTCGTCGATCAACAGGGAATTCTCCAGGGCGATCCCCACCTGGGAGGCGAGCCCTTTCAGGAAGATTTCGTCCCGGCTGTCGAAGACTCCCCCTCCCAGTTTGTTGATGACCTGCAGGACGCCGATGTTCCTGCCCGTGTGGCTCCGGATGGGGACGCACAGAACCGTCCGGGTCCGGTACCGGTTGCGCTGATCGAAGGACCGATCGAAGTAGGGAAGCTCCCACGCGTCGGCCACGTTGAGGCTCTCCCCTGTTTCGGCCACCCGCCCGCTGATCCCCTGGCCGATGGGCAGTCGGATCGCCTCGATCCCCTCGGCGACTTTGGTCCAGAGTTCCCGCTTCTCCCAGTCGATCACGTAGAGGCTCGTCCGCTCGGCGGCCATGACCGCGGTGACCCGGCTGACGACCAGCGGGAAAAGCCGGTCGAAGTCCAGCTCCGACGTGAGGTCTGAGGCCACGGCGATGAGGCTGGCCAGAAGCTCCCTCAGATGCTTCCGCTCGGCGATCTGATCCGCCGCGGTCTGAAAGATCCTGTTGAAGGAGTGGATCAGGCTCTGGATCTCGTTTTCCTCCCCGGGGGCGGATGCTCCTGCAGCGGGCTGTCGCTGCGCCGTGCCGGGATCAGCCGACCGATCCCAGAGGGCATCGGTCTTTTCAATGACCTCGGTCGATTTGAACTGGATCTCTCGGGTCAGTTTCTCCAGGGTCCGGATCCAGCGGGCGAGCAGATAGAGGCCCAGGAGCGGAAAAGCCAGGGCGATGGCCGTGCCGATGGAGAGCAGATCGAGGACATGCCCCTGACTCCCGGGATCGATGGCCGGCAGGAGGTATTCGGTGGCGATCAGGACCATGACCAGCAGGGGCAGCAGCGATGAGAGGGCGAAGAGCGAGAGGAAAACCCTCCTGGATCTCGTCCCCGACAGGGATCTAAATAACTCCATCGCCTACTCCTTCAGTCCCACCAGCCCGGTTGATGGATCCGTTTATGATAATAAAGCCGGAAAGTCAGGCGGCTCAGGATTTCCGCAAGAATCAGAATGGCAACGATACAAAAGAACTGAAGATAAAAACGGTCGTCACATTCTGCCCTTTTTATTCAGCCGCATAAAACTCCAGA
>CAYOGU010000113.1:0-10627 GCA_964403345.1 uncultured Syntrophus sp.
CCTTCTCTCAGCGGATCTTGGCTCCGGTCTTTGGCGGCCGGTCGAACCCCAGAAGGGTGAGGCCTCCCTCCGTGTCCGTGGCCAGTAGCATCCCCCGGGACTCGATCCCCATGAGTTTGGTGGGCTTGAGATTCGCCACGACGACGATGGTCTTGCCGACGATCTCCTCAGGGGTGTAATCCTTCCCCATCCCGGCCACGATCTGGCGTTCCCCGTCGATCTCCACGGTCAGCTTCAGGAGCTTGCTCGATTTCGGGACCCGTTCGGCGGCGACGACCTTCGCCGTTCTGAGGTCGATCTTCTCGAAATCCTCGTAAGTGATCTCCGGTTTGATCGGCGGGACCTCGGCCTTGGGAGGTTCCGGTTTGGTCTGATCGACCTTGACCTCCACGCGGGGGAAGAGGGCTTCGCCCCGTTTCAGTTCGCTGCCGGCTTTCAGGCCGCCCCATTTCCTGAGGCTCTCAAAGTTCTGACTCCTCCCGTCGGCGATGCCGAGTTGCTCCTGGATCTTTGCAGCTGATCCCGGCATGAAGGGGGAAATGAGAACGGACGTGATGCGGAGGGCCTCCAGAAGGTGGTAGACGATCGTCTCCAGGCGGCCCCGGTTCGCCGGGTCTTTCGCCAGGACCCAGGGCTCCCGCTCAACAATATATTTGTTCGTGACGTTGATGAACTCCCAGATCGCAATCAGGGCCTTGTGGGGGGCCATCTCGGTGAAACCGGCCTCCACCTCGGCCACGGTCCGCAAGGCCGTTTCCCATAGGGTGCGGTCCTCATCGACGGCGACCCGCGCCTCGGGCACCCGGCCGTCGGCATACTTGACGGCCATCGTCATCGTCCGGCTGACGAGATTTCCCAGGTCGTTGGCGAGGTCCGAGTTGATCCGCTGGACAAATGCCTCCTCGGAGAATGTGGAGTCGAGGCCGAAGACCATGTCCCTGAGGAGGAAGTAACGGAAAGGATCGAGGCCGTACTTGTCCTTGAGGTCGAGCGGACGGACCACGTTGCCCAGGCTCTTGGACATCTTGCTCTGGTCGACGTTCCAGTAACCGTGGACGTTGAGGTGCCTGTAGGGCTCGATCCCGGCGGCCTTGAGCATCGTCGGCCAGTAGATCCCGTGGGGTTTGAGGATGTCTTTGGCGATCAGATGCTCGGCGGCGGGCCAGAATGTCCGGAAGTTCTCTCCGTCGGGATAGCCGACCCCCGTGAGATAGTTGATCAGAGCGTCGAACCAGACGTAGGTCACGTAGTTTTCGTCAAAGGGGAGCGTGATCCCCCAGGTGAGGCGGCTCTTGGGCCTGGAGATGCAGAGGTCCTCCAGGGGGTCGCGCAGGAAGGAGAGGGCCTCGTTGCGGTAGCGTTCGGGACGGATGAAATCCGGATGGTCCTGGATGTACTGGATGAGCCAATCCTGGTACTTGCCCATCCGGAAGAAGTAGTTGCTCTCCTTGCGGTGTTCGGGGACCGTCTCGTGCTGGGGACACTTCCCGTCGACGAGTTCCTTGTCCATGTAGAACCGCTCGCAGCCGACGCAGTAGAATCCTTCGTATTGGCCGAAGTAGATATCGCCGGAATCGTGGACCTTCTGAAGAATCCGCCGGACCGTCTCTACGTGGTTGGCATCGGTCGTCCGGATGAAATAGTCCTGGGTGACCGCCAGCTCCGGCCAGAGGGTCCTGAACTGGGCGCTGATCCGGTCGGCGTAGGCCTGGGGCGTGACCTCCGCCTTCCTGGCCGCCTCGGCGATCTTGTCGCCATGTTCGTCCGTTCCGGTCAGGAAGAAGGTCCGGTGCCCGCACAGGCGGTGGTAACGGGCCAGGACGTCGGCGACGATCGTCGTATAGGCATGACCGATGTGGGGCGAGGCGTTGACGTAGTAGATCGGCGTCGTGATGTAGAAGGTATTTTCCGTCATGGCTTCCATTCCCTTTCTAAGAGCCCCTTGCAGTACCCTGAAAAAGATGGCCTCTTCACCGGCCCTCCGGCGTGATGCGCCGGACATCCTTGGCCTCAAAGGCCGCCTCGGTCCCGTTCTCCAGGATGACGACGACCTCCCCCTGCAGGGCGTTCTGGCGGATCACCTTGCCCTTCCCCTGAGGGGTCTGGACGGGCTTGCCGCATTTGGGCATGTCCTTTTTCATCTCCAGATAGCCGTCGTATTCGTAGCCGAGGCAGCACATCAGCCGGCCGCAGAGTCCGGAGATCTTCTCGGGATTCAGGGACATATTCTGTTCCTTGGCCATCTTGACCGATACCCGGTCCAGACTGTGCAGGAGCGTCGCGCAACAGACCTCCCGTCCGCAGATTCCGAGTCCCTTGATGATCCGGGCCTCCTGCCGTGCCCCGATCTGTCGAAGCTCGATGCGCGTCCGGAACTTCTGGACGAGATCCTTGACCAATTCCCTGAAGTCGACGCGGTTGCCTGCCGTAAAATGAAAAATCACCTTGCTCTTGTCGAAGAGGCATTCCACATCGATCAGTTTCATGGGAAGCTGCCGCTCGGCGATCTTCCGGGAGCAGAACTGCTTGGCCTCCTGTTCCAGTCTGCGGTTGTTTTCGCAAGTCCGCAGGTCGTCATCGGAGGCAATCCGGATGACATTCTTCAGGTTGGCGGCCAGTTGCTCGTCCGGCAAAGCCTGGACATCCGTGGCCACCATGCCGATGGCCGGGCCGTTTTCCGTGCTGACCATCACGAGGTCATCGCGTGTCAGGGTCAGATCGGCCGCATGGAAGCTGTAGACCTTCCCCTCTTTCTTGAACTTGACACCCACAATATTCTTCAAGGTCGGTCACCCCTTTTTTTCGTCAGAGAAGCTTAATCGCCATGGTTTCCAATGTCAATGTCTTATTGGCATTCTGGTCGATGGCGCTCATGGCGGCCTCCACGACGGCTAGATTGCCCAGGAGGCTGCGTCCGGGGAGGCGCTCGGCAAGGGCCCGGACGAGACCGGTCTGGTCCCGGAAGATCAGCCTCTCGGGCTCCCCGGTCTCCCGCAGGACAAGGGCATCCCGGTAGCAGATCCTGAGGATGCGGAGGTTCTCAAGGATCTCCTCCCGTTCCGTGCCGAGGCGGCCGGCCAGGGAAAGTCTCTGGATGGGATCCCCAGGATCGGCCCCGGAGAGATATTCCAGGATCCCCCTTCTCATGGCCAGGTAGTCCTCCCCGTTCATCTCCAGCGCTTTGCCGATGCTGCCGCCTGCAGAGGCGGCCAGCACCTCCGCCGCTTCGGCGTCGAAGTCTCCCCTGTCCCGAAGGAAACGCGCTACTTCCTCCTGCGGCAGGGGGGAAAAACGAAAATGCTGGCACCTGGAGAGGATGGTCATGGGAAGGGCGTGGGGCCGCGAGGTCGTCAGAATGAGGATGTTGCCCGTCGCGGGTTCCTCAAGGGTCTTCAGGAGGGCGTTGGCTGCTGCCGCGTTCATCCGGTCCGCTTCGGGCAGGATGAAGACCCGTCTGGTGCCTTCCCGGGTGCTGAAGGTCATCTGTTCCTGGAGTTCTTTGACTGCTCCGATCTTGATGAACTGCCCCTCGGCGGCGATCGTGATGATGTCGGGGTGGTTATGGTGCAGGGCCTTTCGGCAGGAGAGGCAGGCGTCGCACGGGGGGGATGGCTCCCTGCAGTTCAGGGCCCTGGCAAAGGCCGCCGCCACTGTCTTCTTTCCGATCCCCTCCATTCCATAGAAGAGATAGGCGTGGGCGGTGCGGTCCTTCTCCATGGCGCGTCTGAGGATTGCGATCGGTTTTTCGTGGCCGTAGATTCCTCCGAAGGCCATGCTGGACGACCCCATCAAAAGCTTAACCACCCGTAGCTTGGATGAATTCCTCGAGACGGCTGCAGACCTCGCGGTGGACGGTCTCGATATCCGCCGCAGCGTCGATGATCCGGAAACGCTGGGGCTCCTCGGCCGCGAGGGTCCGGTATCCCTCCCGGATCCTGTCATGAAAGGCCCGGGCCTCATTCTCGAAACGGTCTTCGGCCTTTTCCGGCCGGACACCGGCCGTCCTTCGCCTTGCCCGGTCCAATCCCGTCTCGACGTCCAGATCGATGAGAAACGTCAGGTCCGGTTTTACCGAAAGGGAGGAGAAGGCGTTCAGGGCGCGGATGAAGGCCGCGTCGATCCCCCTTCCAAATCCCTGATAGGCGAGTGTCGCGTCTGCAAAGCGGTCGCAGAGGACCCACTGCCCCCTTTCCAGCGCCGGGAGGATCGTCTCCCGCACATGCTGGGCGCGGGCGGCGGCAAAGAGCAGGAGCTCCGCCTCGGCGCTTATGGCGTTGGGCCCCCGGTTGAGCAGGATCTCCCGGATCTTCCGGCCGAGTGGGGTTCCGCCGGGCTCGGCGGTCGCCAGGACCGGAATCCCGCGTCCCTTCAACCACTCTGCGGCGAGTCCGATCTGTGTGCTTTTCCCGGATCCCTCGCCGCCTTCAAAGGTGACAAACTTTCCCATTCCCCGGCCTTTTCAAAGCCCTTTTCCCATCATGATGCGATATCCGACCGATACGCATCAGTCAACCCCTCATTCCGAATTGATTTTTATGAGGGACCATTCGGAGATTTTTACGGTCCGAAAAAAGATCCCGAGTCCCGATGGAAATCGGTTCGAAACGTCAGAAATACCATAAAACACGGGGGAATGCCGCGGACCGTTTCCGGCGCGGCGTTCCCCCTTATCCATTTGCCAGGTCGTGTCGATGCGGCTTCTATTCTCCGGGCTTGATCGCTTCGACCGGGCACTGCTCCGCGCAAGTCCCGCAATCTGTGCACAGTTTGGGGTCGATCGAGTACTTGTCTTCCCCCTCGCTGATCGCCTCGACGGGACACTCATCTTCGCAGGAACCGCAAGCAATGCATTCATCGGTAATGATATACGCCATGTTGTCTTCTCCTTCTTTAAATAGTTATTATCCCTCGGACCGGTTTCCGCCGGTCCGGACTTCTCAGATGGAAACCACGGACTGGATGCCCGGGACTTCCTGTTTCAGGAATTTTTCAATTCCGTTCTTGAGGGTCATCTGGGCCATCGGGCAGCCGTGACATGCTCCCACGAGTTTGACCTTGACGACGCCATCGTCCCCCACGTCGATCAGTTCCACATCCCCGCCGTCCGCCTGGAGATTGGGCCTGATCTTATCGATCGCCTTCTGTACCGCCTCCTTCATGGGCTACTCCTTCCTTGGCCCTTTCCGGCGGCCCTGGTTCCGGCCGCTAGTGCGGCATGTAACCGATCATCTCCCTGATGAGCCCTCTGGCCACATCGGGGAGCGCCGGCTTGAGGAGCAGGTAGTCGCTGATCCGCTGGTGGACGGCCGTCCAGACGGTCTTCCCGGTCTTGGCCTCGATCATGGTGATGCCGAGGCTGACCTTGGCCAGCTTCTTATCGTCCTCGACCGTGTAGTTCCAGTAATTGACCTGGACGAGCAGCAGGGCTTCGGTTTGGGTCAGGGCGGCGATTTTGCCGCTCAACTCAGGATCGGAAAAGTGGACCTTGTCGCGCTTGACCAGGTATTCCGTAACAATTTGACGAAGTTCCGCGTCCGTCGAGAGGCGGCGCGCGATCTGCTCACCCCCGACGACGTCGGTGAACCACTCCTTCTCCTTCAGAACCTCCTCAAAGAGGCGGTCGATGTCCGCCTTGGCCTCGCCGAAGGTTGTGGCATCGGCGGGAAGGACGAGAATCCTTTTGGGATGGAAGTCCTTGGCTTCAGGCGACAGCTGGGAATAACGGAGCCCCCCGCAGCCCAGAAGCCCCACGATCAGGATCGCAGGGACCAATGCCTTCAATGCCCTCGTCATCAGCACCCTTTCAGAGATTTTCACGTCCCCGCCATCCACCAAAGCAGGGCACTTGCCCCGGCGACGATGTAGCTGCTCTCCAGGAGCCCTTCCAGAACGACTCCTGAAAACGCGGACCTTTTATCATAAAGTTTGAAACAAATCCATATATAAAATACGGAAGTGGATAGGATGAAACCGGCCGGCGTGGACCATCCGGCCAGGGGGGCCGCCACGAGAAGGATCAGCAGGGTCACCGAGATCGCCTCGATCAGGAGGAAGGTCCTTTTTTCTCCGATAAGGACCGGCAGGGTCTCCCGGCCGATCAGACGGTCGCTCTGTATGTCGAGGATGTCCGAAAGCGCGGAACGGATGAAAACAACACCGGCGGTGAAGAGAAAGGCGACCGTAAGCCCCGGCGTGGGGGCAAAGCCCGATTCGATCCCCGGCAGAAGGGCCGTTACGGCGGCCCAGGCGACGGCGGTGGCGATGTTCTTCGAACCGGGGATGTCCTTCAGCCTCTGGAAGCGCCAACCCGGGGGCAGGAGATTGGCGGTGTACAGGAGCCCCAGGAGGGTGATGGCGAACAGGAGGATGAAGGAGGCCGGCCCGGCCAGGAAGGAGGCGCTCAAGGCCAGGATCATGGAGAGGATCGCCAAGGTGATGTAGATCTTCTCGTTAAGGAGATAGGACTCTTCCCGAAACGAGCTGATGCTGCTGGCTTTTCGATTGATGAAACGGTTCAGGATATGCATGGCGTAGACGTAAAGGCTGGCTGTCAGGAGGTGGAGAAGGTTCACGGGCAGCCCCTGGATGAGCGTGGCGGCCAGGGACAGGCATCCGGCGCCCGTGGCGGAATAGATATCCGTGCGGACCGTGAAGACCCACCCCTTGAACAGGAGCCTGAAGACCTCCTTCCGTTTTCCCTGGCGCTCGGTGAGGTGGTCCATCACCCGATCGATGATCCAGTTGGGTGTCGAGGCCCCGGCGGAAACGCCGATCCGGCGGTAGGGGCTGATGTCGATCCTCCTCAGCTCTTCGTCGGTTTCGATATGGAAGGAGGGCGTCCCCTGGAGCTTGGCCAGCTCTGCAAGACGCCGGGTGTTGGCGCTGTTGCGTCCGCCGACGATGAAGACGGCGTCCGTTTCGGAGGCGAGGGCCTTGATCTCCGACTGGCGTTTCTCCGTGGAGTCGCAGATGGTGTCGAAGACGACCGCCTCGGGGAATCTCTCCCGGATCCGCCCGACGATCGCGGTGAACTCCTCGATGCTCTGTGTCGTCTGGGCGACGACACACACCTTCTCCAGGTCGGGGAGGCCTCCCACATCCTCGGGGTCGCCCAGGACGATCCCCTTCTCCCCGGAAAACCCCAAAAGGCCATTCACTTCGGGATGTTCCCGGTCACCGACGATGAGGACGGCATATCCAGAAGCGGCGTGTTTCCGTATGATTGCCTGGACGTGGGCCACCTTGGGGCAGGTGGCGTCGACGATCCGGAACCCCTTTTCCTTGATTTTCTGCCTCTCGGCGGGAGAGATGCCGTGGGTACGGATGATCATGGCGGCGCCGGGCGGGGTGTTGGCGATTTCGTCGAGGCTCCGGATCGCGACGATGCCTCGTTTCCTGAGAAGCTCGATCGTCTGGGGGTTGTGGATCAGGGGGCCGTAGGTGAAGATCGCCTCATGGCCCTTTCGGCGGGCCATGTCGAGAACCGTATCCATGGCCCTTCGCACCCCCATGCAGAATCCTGCCGTGTTGGCCAGCTTGACGCTCATGGACTTTCCCCCACCCTGGGTTTCTCAGAAGGTTTCCTGAGGCAGATGAAGAATTCCCGGTTTCCCGCCGGCCCTGTGAGCGGGGACTCGCATCTCCCCAGGATCTCGAGCCCCAGTCCCTGGCAGAAACGGTCGATCTCCTCCAGGAGCCTCTCGTGGACGGCCGGGTCCTGGACGACGCCGTGCGGCCCCACTTCCGCCTTTCGGGCCTCGAACTGCGGTTTGACGAGAGCGATCAGGATGGCGCCGTTCCGGATCCATTTCAGGACCGGGGGGATCACCTGTTTGAGCGAGATGAAGGAGGCGTCGATTACGGCCAGATCGATCGGGCCGGTCATTCCCTCACCGTCGTAATGGCGGATGTTCGTTCTTTCGATCGGGACGACCCGCGGGTCTTCCCGGAGCCTCCAGGCCAATTGCCCGTAGGCCACATCCAGGGCATATACCTTGGCCGCTCCGGCCTGGAGGAGGCAATCGGTGAAGCCGCCAGTGGAGGCCCCCACATCGATGGCCGTCATCCCCTCCACGGCGAGCCCGAAGGCGTCCAGGGCCCCCCGGAGCTTGAGACCGCCCCGGCTGACATAGGGGCACTCCTCCCCACGGAGGCGGACCGGGGCGTCGGCCGGGACTGGGGTTCCGGCCTTGTCATGGGGGCGGTCGGCGACGATCACGGCCCCCGACAGGATCATGGCCTGCGCCTGTTCGACGCTCTCGGCCAAGCCCCGTTCGACCAGGAGGCGGTCCAGGCGGATCTTGCGTGTTTTCAATCGCTTCTCCCTGTGCTTCCCGTCTGGGGCGCGCTGAGCGGTCAGGGTCGTGCCAGCATCTGGCGGACCGCAGCCGCGATCCCCTCGGCATCGATCCCGTAAAGCCTCCGAAGCTCCTTTTGGGTCGCATGCTGGACAAACTCGTCCGGTACGGCCAGGCACCGGACGCGGACGCCGGCGATTCCCTTTTCGGCGAAGAGTTCGAGGACGGCGCTTCCGAACCCTCCCATCCGGGCGTTCTCCTCGACGGTGACAAGGGTTCCGATCTCCTTGGCCGTGTTGCAGAGGAGGCCCTCGTCGAGGGGCTTGACAAAGCGGGCGTTGATGACCCGGACGGCGATCCCCTCGGACTGGAGGCGTTCGGCGGCGGCCAGGGCGGGATAGACGCAGGAACCGATGGCGGCCAGGGCGATCCGGGCACCGGGGGGATCCAGGAGGATCTCGCCGTTGCCGATGGGGATCGCCGTGGGCTTCTCGTCCAGGGGCACGCCGAGACCCGCCCCGCGGGGATAGCGCAGGGAGGCGGGGCGGCCGCAGGTCACGGCGGTCTTGAGCATATGCTGGAGCTCGTTTTCGTCCTTTGGGGCCATGATGATGATGTTCGGGACGGTGCGCAGGAATGCGAAGTCGAACAGGCCGTGGTGGGTGGGGCCGTCGGCGCCGACCAGGCCGCCGCGGTCCAGTGCCATGACCACCGGCAGGTTCTGCAGGCAGACGTCGTGGATCACCTGATCGTAGGCCCGCTGCATGAAGGTGGAGTAGATCGCCACAATGGGGATGAGACCTTGAGTGGCCAGTCCCGCGGCGAAGGTCACGCCGTGCTGCTCGGCCATCCCCACGTCGTAGAACCGGTTCGGGAACTTCCCGGCGAACTGGTCGAGACCCGTTCCCTCGGACATGGCCGCCGTGATTGCGACGATCCGGGGATCCTCCTCGGCCAGGGTCACGACGGTCCGGCCGAAGACCTTGGTGTAGGAGGGAGGAGCGGGGGAAGGTCCCCCGTTGACGGGTTCGCCCGTGTCGATGTCGAAGGGCGGCATGCCGTGGAAGCGCGAGGGGTCGTTTTCGGCGAAGTGGTAACCTTTCCCTTTCTGGGTCAGGACGTGGACGAGGACCGGCCCTTCCAACTGGCGGACGTTCTCCAGATTCTTGATCAGAGGATCGAGGCGGTGTCCCTCCAGGGGGCCCACGTAGGTGAACCCCAACTCCTCGAAGATCGCACCGGGGACGAAGAAGGTCTTGAGCGATTCCTCGACCTGGCGCGAGAACTTCAGCATCTGCTCGCCGATGCCTGGGACCGACTTGAGGAAGGTCTTGACTTCTGCCCGGATCCGGCTGACGGTCTGGCCGGTCATGATCCGGTTCAGGTAGGAGGAGAGGGCACCGACATTGGGGGAGATGGACATCTCGTTGTCGTTGAGGATGATGATCATGCCCTTGCGGCGGTCGCCGGTCCAGTTGAGCCCCTCGAAGGCCATCCCGGCGGAGATGGCGCCGTCTCCGATGACGGCGATGATCCGGAAGTCCTCTCCCTTGAGGCAGCGTGCTTCGGCCATCCCGGCCGCTGCGGAGATGGAGGTTCCGCTGTGGCCCACGCCGAAGACGTCGTAGGGGCTCTCCTCCCGTTTCGGGAAACCGCTGAGCCCCCCCTTCTGGCGGAGGGTGCCGAAGCGATCCTTCCGGCCGGTGATGATCTTGTGGGCATAGGCTTGATGCCCCACGTCCCAGACGAGCCGGTCCCGCGGGGTGTCGAAGACGTAATGGATGGCCAGCGTCAACTCCACCGTTCCCAGGGACGAGGCAAGGTGGCCTCCCCGGCGGGAGACGGTTTCGATCATCAACTCCCGGATCTCCTCTGCCAGGCGGCCCAACTCGCCCAGGCTGAGCCGCCGGATGTCCTCGGGGAAATTGACCCTTGCCAGAATGCTGTCGTTCGGGGTATCGGTCATTGGTTTCAGGTTCTTGGCCGTCGTCCTTACTCGGTTTTCCCGCCGTCCGATCTGCCTTTTCGGTCGGGCCGGTCCCTTGTTCCTGCTGCCGTCCGTCAGGGGGCCGCAGGTTCCTCCGCGGCGCATATACGACGATTCGGACGCCATTTCAAGCCGGTTTTAGGGTTTTCCCCACCGGCGTCCAGCCGCGACTTCGTCAGGATTTTCGCTCCAGGACGTAGCGGGCGATCCAGCGCAGCGGCTCGGCCTTCTCGTCGAAGGGAGCGAGGGCCTCGACGGCCCCCCTCACGAGTTCCTCCGCTCGGCTGCGGGACGCCTCGATCACCAGGAGCTCACCACCGACCTCGGTCCATGCCAGCCCCGT
>CAYOGU010000114.1:0-10607 GCA_964403345.1 uncultured Syntrophus sp.
TGCCTCGAGGGCCGGGGCTATACGGTCAAATGAACCAGGGACGCGGGAGAAACGCCGCGTTCCCTTTAAAGGAAGTCATCCAACAAGCCTGAAGGAGGTTGCAACGGATATGTTCGATTCGGGGAATCTCTCGGCATCGATCCGGAAGGATATGAAGGCCAAACGCAGATCCTACGATGGGTTGTTCAAGGCGAAGGTCGTTTGCGAGTGGATCAACGGCAAGGGGAGTCTCCAGGAACTGGCGGCCCAGTACGGGGTCCACCCCAACCAGATCAAGAACTGGAAGACGCTGCTCCTGAAGCGGGCCGGCGAGGTCCTGGAGGACAAGCGGCGCTCACGGGCCGCCTATCCCGCCAAGGAGCTCCGGGCGGAATTGGGCCGGGGCCGCGGGATCCGGTGGGATCAGTAGGAGGGGCGCCATGACCGGGAAGTGCAAGGGCGGCCTGCTCGTTGCGGCCCTGCTGCTTTTGTCTGCCGCGGCAGCGGGATGCGGCATGGAGGAGATGGCCAGCGTCTGGCGTGACCGCCCGGTCGTCATCGACGGACGGGACGACGGGGCCGAATGGAAAGGCGCCCTCCATACGGTGGCCAAGGGGGAACTCGCCGTCGGGGTCCTCAACGACGAGAGGATGCTCTATCTGCGCCTGTCGACCCGCAATCGCGCCATCCAGAGGCAGATCCTGAAGGCCGGCCTGACCCTCTGGTTCGATGAGACGGGTGGCCAGGCGAAGAGCTACGGGATTCGCTTTCCGCTCCCGCGCTCCGGTCCATCGGCTGATCGGATGCCTCCGCAGGGCAGGGATGGCGGGGAGATGAAAGGGCCAGACAACGATCGCGTCGGTCCGGGTGCGTTCGCCGATATCAAAGGTCCGGGCCCGTCCGGCGCCGGATCATTGGCTGCGGTCCAGTCTGATATCGAGGTCTTCCGTCCCGACAGCAAGGAGTACAGCACCATCGCGGCGGAGTCTTCCTCTCCCGGCGGCCTTCGTTGCCGCCTGGGGATCTCGGCAGGGAACCTCGTCTACGAAATCCAGATCCCCCTGCTTCGGAGCGAAGCAACCCGCCATGGCATCGCCCTTGCCGCCATGAAGGCGATCGGGGTCGGTGTGATCACCGGCCAGGACGAGCAGCCCCAGCAGTCGCCGGGGGGCTGGGGCGGCGGTCCGGGCGGTGGAGGGCCCGGAGGCGGAATGGGCGGCGACCGGGGAGGAAGGGGAGGCGCGATGGGGGCTCCGCCTCAGGGCCCTCCCGGAGGCAGGGATGCCGCCCAGGAGAAGACCCAGTCGGTCGAGCAGTGGCTGAAGGTCCGTCTGGCCGAGCGGCATTGAGGGGATCGAGCAAACATTACATTTCTTTACACAGCTCGGCCGCGATGTTGCATTGAAAATCCCAGAGATGTATCGCCCGAACCGTTGTGGAGAGAAGATCGCCTGCCTCGATCCGATCGGGGCCCTGGGCAAGAGGCGGCATGGATCTTCTGGCTGCGGCATGTCGGGTATCGAGGGGAGGTGGAAGGCAGCATGGATGTCGGAGGGGAGGATCGGGAAGACGGCACGCCGACGGCTGGGATCGAGGACGCCGCCTCTGTACGGGAGGAGTATCCCGCGTCCTGCTGGTCCCTGAAAAACTCCCTGAGGGTCGAAACCCTGCTCGACGGGCTCGAAAACCTGAGTGATCCAGAGGCGAGGGACCGTTATGCCCGGAACCGCTTTGAGATCTTCAAGAGGCGATTCGGGCTGACTCGTCCCCCGGGGACCTTCAGGGTCCTGATGATCGCCGCGGATACCAGCGGATGCGGTTTTGCCAGGATCGAACGGCCGGCACGATACCTCAACCGCCATCCCCGGGTGGCGGCCTTTCCCACCGTCAAGGTCACCCCGGAGCTGATCCACTGGGCCCACGTCATCGTCTGGCAGAGACAGCACAAGGACACCATGCTGCCCTTCTTCGAGATGGGCAGCAGGCTTGGCAAGGTGCAGATCTTCGAAGTTGACGACAACCTCCACGCCATCCCCCGGTACAATCCCGTCCATGCCGCTTACCACAAGGGAACGAAGCCCTATGAGGACCTGCTTCGCTGGATGAGGCGGTGCGACCTGGTGACGGTGAGCAAACCGGAGCTCGGCGAGTTCTACCGGGAGTTCGCGGGCATCCGTTATGCCGTCCTTCCCAACTGCATCGACTTCGAGGAGTTCCCGCAGACGGACGGGTGCCGTGAGGCGACCGGCCCGGTGCGGATCGGATGGGCGGGATCGACGACCCATTACGAGGACCTGAGGATCGTCTCCGGTGTCTTTCTGGAACTGAAACAGACTTATGGAGACCGCGTCGAGCTGGTCATGATGGGCTCCGACGGCATCCGCAGGACCGGCAAATGGGACGGTGGGTGCGGGGTGGACGACGGGATCGATCCGCGAGGTCTCGACGGGGAGGACATCCTGAAAGGGGTCGCGCGGGAATTCCACAAACCTGTTCCCACGGAGGCGTATGGGCGGGCCCTCTGCGAACTGGCCCTCGACGTCGCCGTCATTCCCCTGGCCCGGTCCCGGTTCAACCTTTCGGGAAAGAGCAACATCAAGTACCTGGAGATGAGCGCCGCCGGGATCCCCTGCATCCTCTCCCGGAATACGGTCTACGACGAGGTGAGACACGGGGAAACGGGATTGCTGGCCGGCAATGGACGGGAATGGCTCCAGTGCCTCGATCAACTCATCAATGACCGGGACCTGAGACGGCGGATCGCCGGAAACGCCCACCGCTACGTCAGAACCCATTATGATTTTGCCGACAAGGTCCGTCTGTGGGTGGAGGTCTATCTGGAGGCGCATCGGGTGAAACATGGAAAAAAATAGGAGAAGGAGAACCAGGGGGATCTTTCCGGAAAGCCGGGTTGCCCATCGCTGGATCGACCCCATCGAGGAGGCCGGCGGCCGCGGCGTCGAATTCGGGCCTGCTGCGCACAACTCCTTCGGGTTCAGAAATTGCGTCTTTGCCGATCGCGAGGTCCCCTCGGAAGGGGCGGCCTGCGGCAAAGGAAGCATGTCACCGTTGCCGCCGCTGGCCGCGGTCCGGTCATGGTGACGGGGCTGTCGGCAGAAATAAGGGCGGCGTTTCAGGATCAGCGGCGTTATTCGGTTCCTGCGTCGGCCCGGAAAAGGACCGAGGTCTCGTAGTCGATCAATTTCCGGGCTGCCTTGAGCGCCCGGTAGTAGCGCGAGGCGAGGAGGTGCCCGCTGATCTCGTCGATCAGGCTGAGCGAGCTGGGGACCGCCTGGACGAAGGAGCGGACAAGTTCCCAGTAGAGCTTGTGATGGACCGTCAGGTTGTCCTGATCCAGGTACATGACCTGGATGACGAAGTAGATCTTCTGGGCGGGCGAATGGGCCTCCTTTTCCTTCAGGATGTCCTTCTCCCTCAGGATCGGGACGTTGTTCTCGACCAGGAAACTGGCGGCAGTCGGGCCGTTGCAGATCGATGCGCCGGCGATGATCACCCGTTCGTGGGGCTTCAGTTGGATCTTCAGGGCCATGGGATTATCGGTCCTCGCTTGTCGCCGATGATTGAGGATTGCCGCCGGTGGAAGAAGGATGGGTGCTCTTCCACCGGCGGCTTTTTGTACCCCCTTGCGGGAGGAATGTCAATGGGTCATCATGAATTCCGATCCCTGCAACCCTCTTACGAGAAGAGGCTCAGGACGGCCTGGGACGCCGAATTGGCGATGCTCAGCGAGTTGATGGCAAGCTGCTGCTGCGTCTGGAGCGTCGTCAGGTTGACGCCCTCCTTGGTCGTGTCGGCGTTGACAAGATTCGCCGATCCGTCCTCGAGGGTCGTGATCAGATTGTCGGTGAAGTCGTTGCGGGTCTCGATGACGCTCAACTGGGTGGAAAGCGTCTTCGATTTGGCCCTCAGCGTGTCTTTTGCGGTATCCAACTCGGTGATCAGGGCGTTGATGCCGCTCTTGGTGACGGCGAAATCCCCGCCTGCGGTCGTTCCGGTGTAGAACGCACCGGACGTCGCGTTGGTCAGGGAAAGGCCCGTCGTGGAAGCGTCGAAGCCGGTCAGGGTGATTTTGGATTCGCCGTCCTCGTCGAAGACGACGTCGAGGGTCTGGGTGGTCCCTCCCAGGAGGTTGACGTCCCCGTAGCCCGAGTCCTCGGCCATGTCGTTGATGTCGCCCATGAGCTCGTTGTACTGGGAGATGTATCCGGCCATGTCCTCGTCGGTCTCCGCCGTCAGGGCTGACTGGAGAATGGCCTTGGCGTCGGAGATCAGATCCTTAATGCCCGTGATGCCGGCGTCGGCCGCCTTGATCGTCTGGATGGCCTCGCCCATGCTGTCCTTGAGCGTCTGGAGGTCCGAGGCCCGGTCCAGATGGGCTGCAGAGGTGAAGTAGGAAATCGGGTCGTCCAGGGCGCTGTTGACCTTCTTGCCCGTGGTCAACTTGTATTCCGTTTCATCCATCAGGGACTGGGTGGCCTTGAGGGAGGCCAGATTCTGGGACAGCGATGAAGATAAAGATACGGTAGCCATGATGCGTTCTCCTTTTCTGGGTTTTTGCCCGGCCTTCTGCCGGGTGGTTG
Source organism: uncultured Syntrophus sp. (assembly GCA_964403345.1). GTDB lineage: Bacteria > Desulfobacterota > Syntrophia > Syntrophales > UBA5619 > JAKAFS01. Next base: position 4,581 of record CAYOGU010000114.1, read on the forward strand.
GGAATGGCGGCCGATGCTCCCATCGGCCCTTTTTGTTTCGGCGCGTGTCCGGACGCTTGCCTTGCTTGGGTTATCGGTGCGGGGATCAAAAAGCTTGAATTAAGAAATGTAAAGTTGCAGGGAGCGGGAGCGGCGCAGCGACCCAGGAGAACGGGAAAGCGAGCGCCTGCAAGGGACGGAGCAGGAAGGGCATCGGCAACTTCTTCCTGAGCAACCGGGAAATTATTGCCTGCTGGATGGAAAGAATTGCCTGGCCCAACAAGGGCGGCCACTGTCGAAGTCGGGAAGAAAGGGCGGGCAGAACAGCCGCGAAAATTTTTTTCAGGCATCCATAGATGACCGGCATGGGCAGACAGATTTGTGCTGTGAGTCACTTAAGGGAAGAGGCGGCGGTGAAGGGAGCGGCTACTTCATCGGGAATCGGCCCGGATTCGCATCTACGGGTCTGCCGGGCGATTCGCTCAGCCGCCTAGGATCTTGCCGATGAGACGAAGAGAGTTTCTTCGGCCTTGGGGCTCTTCGGTGCTTCCGCCTCGGTCCCGGAGCAGCCCTGCGCCGCGGAGATTCAGGCCCGTGGCATTGCCCCTGCCGCACTTCATTCAGACCGTACGGATAGGTGATGACGATGACGGAAATTGCCGCTCTTGCCGCGTCATTTATCAACCTGGAAGGGGCCGCAGGGGCTGTCCGCATTGGCCCGCGCATTGCTTGAATTCAAGCCGTACGAATCGAAGAGAATTGTAAAGATTTGTATAGTATAGAACGACAGGCAGATTGGCTCTTTGGGGGAAGTAAGGGCAAGGCCGGACACGTGACTTGGGGGTCGTGGTGTCCGGCCCTGCGGGGCGAGTGGCTAGGAAGCACACCCGTAATTTATCTTTAAACCATTTCCGTGCTTTGTCAAGCCCTCTATTAGGTTCCCTCATTCATACCCGAGAGAGAATTTCAGGCAATTAAGGATCGCCGAAAGGAATCGGCCATCCTGTATGAATCGCTGCCATTGCGATTCGATGGGTACGTCCGCCTCTGGGGATGATTTCCACCGCCGGGGCGTCTACTCGTAACTTATAAATACCTAAGGAGGAGACCATGACCACGACGGCGATAAGTTCGGCATTACTTGGCGTCTCTCAGACGAACAGCACCACGACGACCGATACGACGACCACGGATTTTCTGACACTCCTCTTGGCCGAGTTGGAAAACCAGGACCCCACCGATCCCATGGATACGGCGGAGCTGACTTCCCAGATGGCGACCCTGACCCAGGTGCAGCAGGCCATCCAGACGAACGAGTATCTGTCGTCTTTGGTGGACTACGCCTCATCGACCAACAATGCCTCGGCCGTTTCGTGCATCGGCAAGACGGTGACCGCGGACACGAGCGAGATCACCGTATCGAGTGGATTGGCTTCGGAAAACCTCATTTTTACCCTAGCCGGTGATGCATCCAATGTCACGATCACCGTCTGCGATGAGGCCGGCAACACGGTCAAGACGATCACCTGCGAGGATTTCGCGTCCGGAAGCTATTCCGTGACCTGGGACGGAACCAATGGGGATGGAAAAGCCGTCGACGACGGCACCTATACCTTTTCCGTCTCCGCGACGGATTCGGACGGGAACTCCGTGACGACATCGACATTCATCAAGGCCGAGGTGACCGGCGTGGCCTTCAACGACGGAGTGGCCTATCTTATAACAGATGCGGGCACGATCGCCTATGGCGATGTGATCATGGTCAGCAGCACGTCGTAAGCCCTGTCTGCCTGGTTCAAGGGACCCCGGACATTGAACGGCCAGAACTCAGGAAAGGATGGAAGAATATGAGCAGTTCCTTAATGACCAGCGTCAGCGGCCTGAGGGCCTTCAGCGAAGCGATTTCGGTGATCGCCAACAACATCGCCAACTCGTCGACCACGGCTTACAAATCCAACAGCGTTACCTTCGCCGATCTGCTCAACCAGTCCCTCTCGGCCTCCGCGGTCGCGTCTACGGGTTCCGGCGTGACCGTCAGCAACATCGCCACGAGCTGGTCGCAGGGGAGCACCTCGAGCACTGACTCGGCCACGGATCTGGCGATCAACGGAAACGGCTTTTTCATCGTCAAGAGCGACAGCGGCACGACCTATTACACGCGCAACGGCGCCTTCAGCCTGGACAGCGACCATGTCCTGGTCACCTCCACGGGACTGGCCGTGCAGGGCTACAGCATCGACGCCAGCGGGAACCTCGGCGCCCTGGGGGACATCGTCGTCTCCTACGGGTCCTCCGTGCCGGTGGCCACCACCCAGATCGCTGTGAACGTCTCCCTCAATTCCGAGACGGCCGAAAACGGGACCTTCTCCACGACCATCTCGGTTTACGACTCCCTGGGCAACGAGATCCCCGTCACGATCACCTATACCAAGTCTGACACGTACAACGTCTGGACCTGGACGGCCAGCATCAACGATAAATACGGCACCCTGGGCGGGACCAGCAGCGGGACCCTGACCTTCAACACGGACGGCACGCTGCAGGACGGCACGGATCCGGTGTTCGTCTTGGACCTCACCAACGGCGCGACCACCGGCCAGACGATCACCTGGGACCTCTACAACAGCGACGGGACGACGAACGGGAGCCTGGTCCAGTACAGCAACAACAGCGTCCTGAACAATTCCAGCCAGAACGGATCGCCCTCGGTGACCCTGACGGGCATCTCCGTCGACGAATCCGGAATTATCATCGGATCCTACTCCAACGGATCGACTGCAAAACTCTATCGGATCGCCCTGGCGAACTTCTCCAACTACGAGGGGCTCAAGGAAATGGGCGACAGCCTCTACCTGGCGACCGTCGATTCGGGGGATGCCGTGATCGGGTTGGCGGGAACAGGGCAGTTCGGGAGCATCTCCTCGGAGTGCCTGGAGGCCTCAAACGTGGATGTGACGACCCAGCTGGCGGATCTGATCACCGCCCAGAGGGCCTACCAGGCCTGCGCGCGGGTCTTCTCCGTATCCGATGAGGTCATGGAGACGACGGTCAACCTGAAGTAACGCGGACAGTGCCGGTCCCGGTCCGGGGGGAGGAACCGTGAAGGTCCAACCTCCTCGGCAGTCGGGGATAGATCCGGAAGGGAGAGGACGGGATGACGACGATATCCTCCATCATGAACACGACGTTGAGCGCCCTGAAAACGCAGGAAGCGGCCATCGCCGTGACGAGCCGCAACATCGCCAACGTGAACACCGACGGTTACACCCGGCAGACCGTGTTGATCTCGTCGACCGGTTCCGGGACGACGGCCAGTTCGAAGCGGGTCTACGACTCGTTCGTGATCAAGCAGCTCTGCTCGGCGAAGGAGACGCTCGGCGAATACACAGCCAAGGCCAAGTACCTGGACAGCATCGAGGTGATCTTTGACGAATCGGAAGGGGCCGGCCTGAGCGAGGCGATGTCCGACTTCTGGAGTGCCTGGCAGGATCTGGTGGAGAATCCCACCGGTTCGTCCGAGCGCTCGATCCTGGCTTCCGCGGCGGACACTCTGGCGGACTACTTAAACACCATGAGCTCTGATCTCGCGAAGATCCGGAAGGGGATCGACGGCGACGTGGTCGACACGGTGGCGGCGATCAACGAGGACCTCGAGCAGATCGCCGCCTTGAACCAGAAGATCGCCGCGGCCACGGCGGCCGGTCAGGATGCTTCCACCTACCAGGACAGCCTGGATCTGCTGGTGGAGGACCTCTCGTCCCTGGTGGACATCTCGACCTACACCAACGACAGCGGCCAGATCTGCATCCAGCTCAGCGACGGGAAACCCCTGGTCGATGGGGGCACCTGCTGGTCTCTCTCCACCGCGACCAATGCCACCACGGGTCTCAAGGATGTGACATGGGTCGATCACCAGGGCAACGCCACAGTGATCAACGAAGCCGTCACCGGCGGCGAATTGGGGGGTGAACTGGAGATCCGGGACGAGACCATCGTGTCCTATCAGGAAGAACTCGACGCGTTGGCGGCATCGATCATCGAGGCCGTCAATTCGCTTCACACCACAGGCTACGACCTGGATGGGACGATGGGGGTTGCCTTCTTCACCGGAACCGGGGCGGCGGACATCGCGGTCAACACGACGATCCTCGATGATCCGCAGCACATCGCCGCATCGTCGAGTGCGACGTCCACGAGCGACGGGTCCATCGCGACGTCCATTGCCGAACTTCAGGACTCCCTGACCATGAACAGCGGGACGACCACCTTTGGCAACTATTACAGTGCCCTGGTGACACGGGTCGGGACCGACGTCGCGACGGCCGACTCCCGGTACGAGACCCAGACGGATGTCGTGGAGACCTATCAGAACCTCCGGGATTCCGTTTCCAGCGTCTCCCTGGACGAGGAGACGACCAAGCTGCTCATGTACCAGAGCGCTTACACGGCGGCGGCCAAGGTGATGACCGCCCTGGACGAGATGATGGAGACACTGCTTTCCATGTAGATGCCCGGAGAGCCATTGCAGGCAGAAGGCCGGCGAGGACCCAGATCCGGATTGTTACGGGAGGTGGACGATGAGAGTCACACAGAACATGATGATCAACAGTTCGATCCGATGGATACAGAAACAGACCGAGAAATTGAACGACATCTCGACGGTCGTTGCCGCAGGAAAAGAGGTCAACAAGCCCTCGGACGATCCGGCTGCCGCCGGACAGATTCTGGAGGACCGTATGACGATTTCGAAATACGCCAAATACATCGCCACGATCAGCGAGACCGATACGTGGATCGAGACCGCCAACAGCACGCTCGATGCGATCGACTCCCTCCTGGAGACGGCCCAGGACATCATCGAATCCAAGGATTCCTGGGACGACGAGAGCTATCTCGAACAGTTGGAGAGCATCTACGAGCAGGTCGTCGATCTGGCGAATACGAAGCTTAATTCGACCTACCTGTACGGCGGCGACAAAGCCCTGACCGCCCCCTATGCCGATGAAGTCGATGTTTCAGGCGGGACCGCCGACAGTGTGGTCTTTGCCCTGGCGGACAGTGCCGCCACTGTGACGATCGAAATCACCGACTCCGCCGGCAATGTGGTCCGGACCCTGACGGTGTCCGGGGGGAGCGAAGGGACCAACACCGTGACCTGGGACGGCCGGGACGACAGCGGGACCCTCCTGGCCGACGGGATCTATGATTTCACTGTCAGCGCCACGGATGCTTCGGGCGATGCGGTCGCTGCCTATGCCGCCTACCGGGGCGACACGGGAGGCAAGGAGGTCCTCATCGGGGAAAACAGCACGGTCACCCTCAAAAACGACGGGAGCATCTTCAGCGGTGCCCTGAGCGCCCTGAGCCAGGCCATCACCGCCCTGAGGAATTCCTCCTACACGGACGACATGGCTTCCTCTCTCAGCGATGCCCTTGAATCGGCGATGCAGAAGATTAAGACGGAACAGGTCGCGCTGTCGAATGTGAGTTCACAGTTGGAGACTGCCGACGTCAGGCTGGACAAATTGACCCTGGCCCTGGAGAACGAAATCAACACCATCGAGGTCGGCGACACCACTACCGCTGCGGTCGAGCTGGAGGCCCAGACGACGGCCCGCGAGGTGACCCTGAAGACCGTCGCCAGCGTGCTCAAGATGAGCAAATTATCGGATTATGTCTGACGGATCGGCCGGAGGGTTGTTCCGTTGGGAACCCGCAGGGCCCGGGGCTATGCAGGGTGGAGAGGTTAAGGAGGTAAAGGTATGGAAGGCAGCAAACTGGATCTCTACAAAAAAGTGGCCAAGATGAGCGATTCTCCGCGGGAGACGGAGGCGAAGGTCCTGACCAAGGGCGCCTTGAAACTCAAGGAGTGCATGGAACATTGGGACTCGGAAGGCCGGAAGCAGCGACTTTCCGAAGCGCTTCACTTCAACCAGAAGATATGGAGCATCTTCCAGGCCGATCTGACGTCCGAGGAGTGCCGACTGCCCAGGGATCTGCGTCTGAATCTGCTGAAACTCGGCGCTTTTGTGGACAGGCAGATCTTTG
>CAYOGU010000115.1:0-10594 GCA_964403345.1 uncultured Syntrophus sp.
CCTTCTCGTCCATCCCAGGTAGTTCGGCCTTGACAACCACCGCCTTCTCATCTTCCCGGATATCAATCGAGGGGATAAAGGTCTCCGTATTCCTTCTGCTATCAAAGGGCGGCAGATCGAGACCGCGGAAAAAGTCGTCAAACATTCTGTTCATTTCCCGATGAAGGGCAAAGAAGGGGCTTTCCTCTGCACGTCGCAGGGGCGATTCACTTCTCCGCCATACGGTGGGCAATAGGTTTCTAATCATACAGGCATCCTCCTTTCCTTCTCTTTTTAAAACATATTGATTTATTTGACGATTATATGCTTTCGGCTGTAATATAATCACAAAAAAACTCATGTCAAGTCTCAGAAACACCCCGGCGACAGGGTCATATATCATCTGTATGTCAACTTGGAGCTTTGGACCAGCTTATGGCCAAAACTGTGGCACTACAGGCGGCAGGAATACGTTGACACCGTGGCAGATGTCCCCTATATTCGCCCAGAACTCGATTTCCCCTCATGAAAGGCGGCAATAATGCCGAAATAGGGACATGGACATCTCCCTTTCATCTGCCGGCTCCCTCTGTGTGGCCGTATTGGCCTTCTGCTTCTTCATCTGCCAGGCTTGGCTCTTCAGCCGAAAGACCGACCTGACCTGGAACGCCTGGGGGGCGGGGCTCTCCTTCTTCGTCGCGGTCTACTCCTTCTTCGGCTTTATCCAGTACAATACGGCCCCGAACTGGATCAACCATACCTGTGAACTGATCCAGTACACCTGCATGATCGGCCTGCTCCACTGCGTTTTCGGCTTCACCTTTTCCTTTCTGTCGATCCCGTCCAGGGGACTGCACCGCATCGTCCTGCCCCTGCATGGCTTGCTCCTTCTCCTTCTGTGGTCGACCCCCCTTTTTGTGGGAGACGACTTCATCACCCGGCAGTTCCTCTGGGTGACGGGCCCCTTCGTTGAGCCGCATCAGGGCCCCCTGGGACGTCTGCTGATGATCTATATCGCCGCGGCTTCCCTGTTCGTGGTCTATCTCTGGATCCGCCACGCCCGCACCCGCGACGCGGTCCCCTTCTTCATCGGGATCGCCGTCTGGGCGGTCCTGGGAATCCACGATGCCCTCGCCACGCTTGGCATGCCGACCATCCAGTTTCTCATGCAGTACGGTTACCTGGGATTCGTTGCCTCGATCCTGTCCCTTACGGCCAAGGCGTACGTGCGGCTCTACGAAGACGTCCGAAACCATGCCATCCAGGCCAGAAGGGAAAAGGATCGCCTGGATGCCACCCTCCGCTCCATGGAGGACGGTTTCATCGCCATCGACCCGCAGGGAACGATCAGCCTCATCAACGAAGCAGCCGAGAGGATCTTCAGGAAGAAACCGGGCGAAATGGCCGGACGGCCTGCCACGGCCCTGTTCGAAAACGTTGATCTGAAGGGTCGCCCGATCCTGGAGGCGCTCGTTCCCGAGGTGCTGAAAAAGGGGACGGCGGGAATATCCCCGGAAAACCTCATCGTCGCTGGACCGAAGGGCGGGGCGCTCCATCTGTCCGAGACGCACGCCCCGATCCGCGACGAGTCCGGCGACATCGTGGGGGCCGTCTTCGTCTTCCGGGACATCACGGGCAAATGGGCGGAGATGGCCCTTCAGGAGAGCGAACGGCGATACAAGTTCCTCGTCGACAACACCCGGGACATCATCTTCACGCTCGATTCGGAAGGACTGTTCACCTTCGTTTCCCCGGCCTGGTCGAAGCTCCTGGGAAACGATCCCCAGGAAGTCCTGAACCAGTCTTTCCGACCCTTCGTCCATCCCGACGACCTGCCCGCCTGCGAAGCGTTCGTGAAGAGACTCCGTCTCGAAAACCAGACCGAGTCCAGCGTGGAATACCGCGTCCGTCACGTCGACGGGGGATGGCGCTGGCACACCGCCCGGGGGGCACTCGTCTCCAGCGCGGACGGCGTTTCCTCCTTCATCGGAGTCGCCAGGGACATTACAGAACTTCGGGAGATGGAGTTCAAACTGAACCATGCTTCCAAGATGGAGGCCATCGGCACCCTTGCAGGGGGGATCGCCCACGATTTCAACAACCTGCTCATGGGAATCCAAGGGTACGCCTCCTTGATGATGCTGAACCTGGAGTCCAACCATCCTCACTATGAAGGGCTCAGGGCCATCGAAGAGCAGGTGAAGAGCGCCGCGGACCTCACCCGCCAGCTGCTCGGCTTCGCGCGCGGGGGCCGTTACCAGGTCAAACCGACCAACCTGAACCACATCGTCGAGAAGACCTCCTCCCTCTTCGGCCGCACCCACAAGGAAATCATCATCTGCCGAATGCTCCAGAAGGACCTCTGGACAGCCAACGTGGATCAGGGACAGATGGAACAGGTCCTGATCAACCTCTATCTGAATGCCATGCAGGCCATGCCGGGGGGAGGCGAACTCACCCTTGTGTCGGCCAATACCGTTCTGGAGGAGCGGGAGGCCCGCCTGCAGGACATCCGGCCCGGCCGTTATGTCAGGTTGTCCATTACGGACACCGGAATCGGCATGGACGAGAAGACCCGGACACGGATCTTCGACCCCTTCTTCACGACGAAGAAGATGGGGCGGGGGACGGGACTGGGGCTCGCCATGGTCTACGGGATCATCCGGGGACACGACGGGATGATCGATGTGGTCAGCGAGGTGGGTCACGGGGCCACCTTTACCATCCACCTGCCCGCATCGGACATGAAACCGGCGACTGCTGAAGAGAAGGAGTCCGAAGCGTTCATCAGGGGGACGGAAACGGTCCTTCTGGTAGACGACGAAAGGACGATCCTCAAAGTCGGTCAGGGACTTCTGGCGGCCATGGGATACCAGGTTCTGTCGGTCAGCTCCGGCCAGGCGGCCATTGCCACCTACCTGGAAAAGCGTCGTCACATCGATCTGGTCATCCTGGACATGGTCATGCCCGGGATATCCGGCGGGGAGACCTTCGACCGGCTGAGGGAGATCGATCCCGAGGTGAAGGTCCTGCTGGCGAGCGGCTACAGCATCGAAGGAGAGGCGCAGAAGATCCTGGACCGGGGGTGCAGCGGTTTCATCCAGAAACCCTTCCAGACCGGCATCCTCTCACGGAAAATCCGGGAGGCCCTGGATGGGCAACCCCAACGGCCCTGACCGGGAGACACACCCGCCTCACGCTTCGCCCCCCATTTCCAGCATCAGCTTCGAGAGCTCGCGGATCCGGTCCCGCAACTCCGCGGCCCTTTCAAATTCGAGATCCTTGGCGGCCCTCTTCATCTCCTCCTTGAGCGTCCGGATCATGACGGGAAGCTCCTTCTCGGTGGCGTAAGCCGCCGCCTCTTCCGAGACGGTCTGGACCGTGACGTAATCGGCCTCGTCGATGGACCCGAGGATGTTGCGGATCTCGGTCCTCACGCTTTCAGGGGTGATCCCATACGCCTCGTTGTAGCTCGCCTGGAGCTCGCGGCGCCGCCGGGTCACCTCGATGCAGGCCCGGATCGGATCGGTGATCTGGTCGGCGTACATGATCACCTGCCCGGCCACATTCCTGGCCGCGCGGCCGCTGGTCTGGATCAGGGAGCGTTCCGAGCGGAGGAACCCCTCCTTGTCGGCATCCAGGATCGCCACAAGCGAGACTTCGGGGATGTCGAGCCCCTCGCGCAGGAGGTTGACGCCGATCAGGGCGTCGAACTCCCCCATTCTGAGGTCCCGGATAATGTCCACCCGCTCCAGGGTGTGGATGTCCGAGTGGAGGTATTTCGCCCGGACCCCAAGCCCCTCGTAGTAGGTCGTAAGGTTTTCGGCCATCCGCTTAGTCAGGGTCGTCACGAGAACCCGCTCACCCCTAGCCGCCCGGTCCCGGATCTCGGACAGGAGGTCGTCCACCTGTCCTGCCACGGGCCTGACCAAAATTTCCGGATCCATCAGGCCCGTGGGCCGGATGATCTGTTCGACCACTTCCCCGCCCGCCTTCCCCAGTTCATAGGCCGCGGGGGTCGCCGAAACGTAGATCCGCGGGTTCGCGAAGGCCTCGAATTCCTCGAAACGGAGCGGCCGGTTGTCCAGGGCCGAAGGAAGACGGAAGCCGTACTGGACGAGGTTCTCCTTGCGCGACCGGTCCCCCCGGTACATGGCCCCCAGTTGCGGGACCGTGGCATGGCTTTCGTCAATGAACACGAGGGCGTCAGAGGGAAGGTATTCCATCAGCGTCGGCGGCGGCTCTCCGGGTCTGCGTCCCGTCAGATGGCGGGAATAGTTCTCGATCCCCGAGCAGTAGCCCATCTCCTCGAGCATCTCCATGTCGAAGTTCGTCCGTTGCTCCAGTCGCTGGGCTTCCAGGAGTTTGTTTTCTCTCTTCAGTTGCCGGAGCCGCTCGCCCAGTTCGGCGCGGATGTCGACGATCGCCCTTTTCAAGTTCTCTTGGGTCGTCACGTAGTGGCTCCCGGGGTAGACCGCTGTCCGCCGGAGCCTTTCGATTTTCTTCCCCCGGAGGGGATCGACCAGCGAGATCGCCTCGATCGTATCGCCGAAGAATTCGACCCGGATGGCCCGTTCCTCCTCGTAGGGGGGAAAGATCTCCAGGACGTCCCCCCGGACGCGGAAAGTCCCCCGGTGGAAGTCCACGTCGTTGCGCTCGTACTGGATCTCGACCAGCTTCGCCAATATCTCGTCCCTGGGGTGCTCCTCCCCCTCTTCGATCGTGAGGAGCATCCCCTGGTAGGCTTCGGGGGAGCCGATGCCGTAGATGCACGAGACGCTCGCCACGATGACCACGTCCCGCCGCTCCAGGAGGGAATGGGTCGCCGCATGGCGGAGTTTGTCGATCTCCTCGTTGATCGCCGAGTCTTTCTCGATGTAGGTGTCCGTGCTGGGGATGTAGGCCTCGGGCTGGTAGTAGTCGTAGTAACTGACGAAGTACTCGACGGCGTTCTCCGGGAAGAGCGCCTTGAACTCCCCGTAGAGCTGGGCGGCGAGGGTCTTGTTGTGGGCGATGACGAGGGCCGGCCGATTTACGGCGGCGATGACGTTGGCCATCGTGAAGGTCTTTCCGGAGCCGGTCACCCCGAGGAGGACCTGGTGGCCGCGGCCCGCCTCCAGTCCCGAGACGAGCATCTCGATCGCCCGCGGCTGATCGCCCCGGGGCCGGAACTCGCTGACCAGACGAAACGCCCCCATCCCGCTTCTCCTTTCAGGCGGCATCCTGCCACACTTCACAAGGGATGACAAGACGACAGAGGGGCAGACGGTGTTCGGCCGATATCCAAGGCGATGCCCCTTGACAGGATAACCGCAGCCCCTGGAACCGATCAGGGCTTCATCCCGGCAAGGGCATCGTTGATACGGCCGAGCAGGATGGGAACCTCGCGCTGGTCACGCAGGAAATAACGGGCCCGGCTTCCCTTCCCGGTTCCGACCCGGATGGTGAAGAGCTGGATCCAGTTCAGTTCAAAGACGTCTTCGTCGGTCCGGTCGTCCCCCACGAACAGCCCCTTCGCACACCCCGCCCGATTCATCAGTTGCAGAAGCGCCGTCCCCTTGTCGGCGGCCTCCTCGGGTAGCAGGTTTTCAACGTACTTCCCGCCGACTGTCCTGGGCTGTGGAATCAGCTGTCCGACCGCACTCTGAACGATGGCGCGTGCCGCCGTCCGGTCCGTTGCCCCGCGATAGTGAACCGACAGGGACAGGCCCTTGTTTTCGATCACAATGCCCGCATCGCGAGGGATAAGCCTCTGCAGTTGTCTTTCCCACCTAATTCCCAACCGTCTGAAGTCCCCCTCGAAGGCTTCATATCCGGGAAGTCCTTCGGCACCGTGATTCCCGATCAGGTACTGGGGCACGACGCCCAGGTAGCGTTGGGCATCCTCTCGGGATCGGCCCGTTATGATCGCCACCGCCGCCCGGCTCGCCATGTCCGAGAGCGCCGCCTGGATGGCCAGTGGCACGCGGATGCCGGATGGATCTGAGACGATGGGGGCAAGGGTCCCATCGAGGTCGAAGGCAAAAAGGGTCCCCGCATCGGTGAAGGCATCCAGGGCTGCGAGGCCTTCGTCGCTGAACAGATAGGTCATGGCGGCCCTCGGGGTCATAGCGGGCGGCCGATCCTGACGGCCAGCTTTTCCCGCTGCCGGATGCGCGCCGCATCGATGAGCATCCTGCCGGCCCAGCGATAGACGTTAAAGTCCTTCACTAGAACCCTCATGCTGCGCATCCTCTCCCGCTGTTCGTAATCGGACATGGTCAGGGCCTGAAACAGCGCCTCCGCCGTCTGTTCGATGTGATAGGGATTGACGATCAGAGCCTCGTGAAGCTCATGGGATGCCCCGGTAAACTGGCTCAACACCAGCACGCCCCGTTCATCATCGCGGGCGGCCACGTATTCCTTGGCCACGAGGTTCATGCCGTCATGAAGGCTTGTCACCATACAGACATCGGCGGCCCGATAGTAGCGGTTGATCTCCTCCGGTTCGTGGTGTTCCACCTTGAGGCAGACCGGCTGGTGGGAACCGCGGGAAAACCGCTCGTTGATCCGATCGGTAAGCGAACGGACTCGCATATCCAATGCCTGGTAGTCCTCGAGGATGGACCGGGACGGGGCGGCGATCTGGATGAATACGAAGCGTCCGACCAGATCGGGATGCAGTTCGAACAGACGCTCGATGGCCCGCAGGCGTTCGAGGATGCCCTTGGTGTAATCCAGGCGATCCACGCCGAGCCCGATCCAGCTATCTTCTTCCAGACTCAGGGCCTGTTTCACCCAGTCGCGACACGCTTCAACCGGCGGCTGCGTCTGCTGCCAGGGGGGTGGCCATTGGATGGAGATGGGATAGCTCTCCACCAACGTCAGCATGCTGCCGTGGGAGATGGTCGACGATTCGTGCTCGATTCGGGTCTCCAGATAGCGGTCGACAGTCTCCAGAAAATTCTTGCAATGGAACCGCGTGTGAAAACCCAGGATGGTACTACCGAGCATTCCCTGGAGCAGTTCCTCCCGCCACGGGCAGATGCCGAAGGATTCGGGGTTCGGCCAGGGAATGTGCCAGAAGGTGATCAACGTCGCCCGCGGCAAAAGCCTGCGGAGCATGGATGGCAGCAGGGCAAAGTGGTAGTCTTGAACGAGCACCACCGGATCGTCGCTTCGCGCCTCCTCGGCCACGGCATCGGCAAAACGTTGGTTTACGGTCACGTAACTTTCCCAATCGCTGTTCCGGAAGATGGGACGAACATGGGCAATGTGGCACAACGGCCATAGGCCTTCATTGGCAAAGCCATAATAATAGCCGGCCTCTTCCTCCTGGGTGAGCCAGATGCGCCGCAGGGTATACTCGGCATGCCCAGGCGGAACCGACACCCGGCCGTGCCGGTCCGCAACCATCTGATCGGCGGTCCCACCGCCATGGGCGATCCACGTCCCGGAGCAGGCCCGCATCACCGGCTCGACCGCCGTGACCAAGCCGCTGGCCGGCCGTTTCACCTCGATGCCCGTGTTGCCCTGTACATGGATGTAGGGCTCCCGGTTGGAAACGACCAGCACTTGGTCTCCTGTCAGTTGCTTGCGGAGCAGCCCTCTCAGGGTATCGGGATTCCAGGAAACCGTCGCGTCATCGGCAAAACGCCGTTCCTCGTCAAGCGACCGCAGCAGGGCGCGCAGATCGCCCACCAGCGGCTCCAATTCCGGGTTCCTGGACCGCGAGGAGAAAGGGCGCAGGATCCCCTCGCCGCGCAGCATCGCCCTGACCCCTTCCATCCAGCCGCGCCAGCTCAAGTGGGCCACGAAGACTGTGATGAGAGAGGTCACGACGCCGAGGACGACAAACAGCAGGATGATGTATTTTCTCGTATCGGTGCTCCGCCTCTCGACAAAACTCATGTCATGGACCAGGATCAGGGTCCCGGCCGGTGTACCTTCATAGGCCATGGGGCTAGCGGCTACATGGACCAGACCCTGGGGCAACTTCAGCAGGAGGCCCGGTTTGTCTGCCGACAGCTCGGGCGAGGTGCAACTGAGCTCTTTCGGAAAAGTCTGCGTGCGGTGGAGCATGTTCCCCTCCTCATTGCAGTATCCCAGGGCAAAGAGACGTTCATCCCGAACCGCGCGGGCAAACAGGGCGCTGATTTTGGATTTGCTGCCCTGCTGGAGAAGATCGGTGAGGGGTTCCTGAAGGGTGGTAGCGATGAGCTTTGCACGGAGGTCCATGTCACGGACGGACCAGCGGAGGGAAAGCCTGTCCACCAGCGGCACGACGGCATAGGCCAGCATCGCCAACGCGATGACGAGAGGGACGATGAACCGCAGCGAGAGCCGCAGGGAACGAAACATCTGTTTTCTTCTTGCCAGAGGCTTCACAACGACCTCTCATCCTATCCGTCAGAACGCGCTGTCCCAACGCCTGCTGAGACGGATCGCCGCATTGATCAGTCCCACCATGCTGTAAGTCTGAACGAAGTTGCCCCACTGCTCGCCGGTCCTGGGGTCGATATGCTCGGCAAAAAGCCCATGCCGGTTGCGTCTGGCGATCAGGTTCTCGAACAGGCCGCGGGCCTCCCCCATACGCCCGAGCGCCGCCAGGGCGTAGATGTACCAGCAGGTGCAGACCACGAAGGCGTTTTCCGGCACGCCGAAGTCGTCGGGTTCGATATAACGGTACACGTAATCGCCCTGTTTGAGTTCCCGTTCCACCGCCGCCACCGTCTTGGCGAACCGAGGATCGCTCGCTACCAGGAATCCGATGTCATGCAGCAGCAGGACGCTCGCATCCAGGGACTCCCCCTCAAAGGCGGCAACAAAAGCCTGCTTTTTCTCGTTCCAGGCCCGCTGGCAGACGACGGTGTGGATGCGATCCGCCCAGCCGCGCCAGTAGATGGAGCGTTCCGAGAGACCCAGTTCCACGGCGATTTTGGCCAGACGGTCGCAGGCTGCCCAGCACATCACGGCGGAGAATGTGTGGACGCGCAGCCGACCCCGCAGTTCCCACAGGCCGGCATCCGGTTGATCATGGAGGGCGATGGCCGTTTCGCCCAAGGATTCCAGTCTCCGGAAGAGCGTCTTGTCTCCCCGACGGACCAGACGGCGGTCGAAAAAGATGTGGGCAACCGCCAGGATCGCCGATCCGTACACGTCATGCTGGACCTGCTCATAGGCTTGGTTGCCGATCCGCACCGGCCCCATACCCCGGTATCCAGGAAGCGAATCGAGCTCCCGTTCGTCCAGGCGGGCCCTGCCATCGATGCCGTACACGGGCTGGATGCGTCCGTTGGGGGTATCGGCCACCACGTTGACGAGAAAACCCATATACTTCTCCATGGTCTGGGTCGTGCCGAGGCGGTTCAGGGCGTTGACCACGAAATAGGCATCCCGTAGCCAACAGTAACGGTAATCCCAGTTGCGCACCGAACCGGGGGCTTCGGGGATGGAGGTGGTCATGGCGGCGACAATAGCACCCGTATCCTCGAATGTATTGAGCTTCAGGGTGATGGAGGAGCGGATGACCACGTCCTGCCAGTCGAAGGGGATGGCGATATCCCTGACCCACTCATGCCAAAAGGCCAGCGTCTCATCGAGAAACCGACGGGCCAACTCGCCGATGGTATCGGGGATGGTCTCATCGGACCCAAAGATCAGCGCGGCCCGGTCTTCCAGAAAGAAGGGGGTCTCCTCGCTTATCGCCGTCAGGGATACATCGGTGGTCAACCGCAGGACCCCTTCCGGCGCCACATAACGGATGTGATGGCTGCCATAGGTCTCCAGGCAGCGATGGCGGCCATAGTCGTAAGCCGGCCGGATGCGCAGGCGGATACGGGGCGCGCCCTCCAACCGCCTGATCTGCCGGATCAGCATCATGGGAATGAACATGCGCCCGTACTGGCGAAAGCGGGGGCAAAAGTCCGTCACTTCCACAACGGCGCCCTGGGAGTCGGTCATCCGCGTGACGAGGGCCGCCGAGTTGGTGAGATAGGACTGCGAGGAGGCAACCTGATCGACGAGTTCAACGGCGCAATAGCCGAATCCCTCACCGGATGGATGTTCCTTCAGCAAGGAGCAGAAGAAGGGATCGCCGTCAAAACGGGGCAGGCAGCCCCAGACTATCTCGGCGTGATCATCAATCAACGCCCCGATACGGCCGTTGCCGATCAAACCCAAATCGAGGGAACTGATCATAGGGAAGATCCCTCATCTCATACCAAACGGACGCCTTTTCAAACGCCGCTTCCGTCATCCACCACGTCATGCCGGCGAAAGTCGGTATCCAGATGTCGTTCCTGCGAAAGCCATGAACGAGTAAAAGTACTGGACCGATGGCTTTCACCGGGTTGAGGAAGTTCTTCAATACCCGGCTATGGCGATTGGCCCGGCTTAATATGGCTGGCATGAATCGGAACGGGAGTCCGCACCCCTTTTATACGGTCACGGCGGCGCTTTCAGAGGAAGTGGAGAGGGAAGAATAACCTATTCCATGATTTAATTATAACAACAGCAGACCGTCTCTTCAACCCTTTTATCCTAAGGAAAGCCGGGTTCCCGGGGTCCATGCAGAACTTTAGTGACACTCCCCCGGCAGGAGCCGGGGGCATCTTTGCCTAAAATATCAGTTGCA
>CAYOGU010000116.1:0-10546 GCA_964403345.1 uncultured Syntrophus sp.
CGTCCGCGCCGGATAGAAGCCGCAGAAGACCCCGACGATGGTCGACACGCCACCCCCCAAGACAACGGACCAATAGGACATGACGAACTGCCACTTGGAGAAGTAGGCGAAGATGTAAGAGGTGCCGATCCCCAGGATGATGCCGATGCTCCCTCCGGTCAGGCAGAGGATCACCGACTCGATGAGGAACTGACTCTGGATGTCGCCCTGCTGGGCACCCAGGGCCCGGCGGAGGCCGATTTCGCTCCGTCTTTCGGCGACGGAGATGAGCATGACGTTCATCACGCCGATCCCGCCGACGATGAGCGAGATGCTGCCGATGGCCCCCAGAAGCAGGGAAAACATCTGCATCTGCTTTTTCATGCTTTCGATCAACTCCTCCGCCGACACGACCTCCACCTGAATCCCCCCCCCCCTCTTCACAAAATAGTCCCGGATCTCCGCCTTGATCTGGACGAAGGGGGTATGGGGCGAGACCCTAGCCATGGCGGTACGGATCTCGGCGCTGCTGAAGGCTCGCAGGGCCGTGGTGACGGGGACGATCATCGCCCGGTTGATGCCGTAAGGCCGAAGTCCTCCCTCGGCGGTTTTTTCCAGCACGCCGACGATGGTGTAGGCCCGGCCGTCGGCCGAAATCTGGCTGCCCAGGAGCGGGCCGCTCCGGGCACCTTTGAGAAAGGCCGCCAGTTCCATACCGATGACGCAGAAGTAACGGTTCTGATCCAGCTCCGATATGGCCCGCCCCTCTTGGAGGTGAAGCTTGTTCAGATCGAAGAAGGAGGCGGTGACCCCCATCTGTTCTATGAAGATCTTCTGGCGCCCCTGGGTGTATTCGGTGCCGCTGTTCACGTAGGGGGCGATTGCCAGGACATTCTGGTCCGTCGCCGGCAACCGCGCCAAAAGATCCAGAGTGAGCTCGGCCTTCCGGCCATCGCCCATCCCCTTGCGGATCGTAATGATGTCGATCCCCATATCCTTGAACTGCCGGAGGGCCTGCTGCTGGACGATCGTCCCGATGGAGACCATGCCGATGACCGATCCGATCCCGATCACGATCCCGATCAGGGCCAGAAGGCTTCGCTGCCTGGCTCCCCAGAGGCTCCTGAAGGCTTCGCGGAAGTTGACTTGAAATAGACTCATCCCGGATAGATCATCCCGTCGATAATTTTCACGGCCCGTCCGCACTGCTCGGCCAGACCAGGGTTGTGGGTGATGATCACCATGGTGATCCCGTCCTCCCGGTTCAACCGCTGGAAGAGAGCCATGATCTCCTCCCCCGTCTTGGTATCGAGGGCGCCCGTCGGCTCATCGGCCAGGACGATCGCCGGAGAGCCGACGAGGGCGCGGGCAATGGCGACGCGCTGCTGCTGCCCTCCGGACATCTCGTTGGGCCGGTGGTTGACCCGCTCCTGCATGTCCACCTTGGCCAAGTACTCCAGGCACCTTTTCTTGATCTCCGTCTCCCTCATCCCCCGATAGGTCAGGGGGACCCCGACGTTTTCCAGGGCCGTGAGTTTGGGCAAGAGATGGTACTGCTGAAAGACGAACCCGATCTTCCGGTTCCGTAGGGTGGAAAGGGCACGGTCGTCGTCGTAGACGACCAGGGTCCCGTCGATGAAATAGGACCCCGTATCGGGCTTTTCCAGGAGGCCCAGCATATGCATCAAGGTGGACTTCCCGCTTCCCGAGGGGCCGATGATCGCCAGGAGTTCCCCCCTCTCCACGGTGAGGTTGATCCCCTTGAGGACCTTCAGCTCCGTGGGGCCCACACGGTAGGACTTGCGGATATCACTGATATCCAACATCCGGGAGTTCACTAGTAGATCACCTCGTCCCCGGCTTTCAGCCCGCCGGTAATCTCGACGGCATCAAGGGTCGTGATGCCCGTCTCCACCTTCTGCTTCTTCGTGGTCGCCGCCCCCTTGTCCCGAAGAGTCACGAAACGGTCCAGGCCCTCCAGCAGGACGGCCTGGATGGGTAGCATGATCACGCCGGGTTTGTTCAGGATCATGATCTCCATGCTGGCCGACATCCCCAGGCGAAGCTTCTCCTTCAGGGAAGCCGGGAGGTTTTCCATGACGACCGCCACCTCGAAATTGGCCGTCTTCCTTCCCCCTTCCGACTTGACGGCTTGGGAGGAGATGTGGGTGACCCGGCCCTTGATCATCTCCCCGAAGGCCTCGATGGTGATCCGGACATCCTGGTCCTTCTTGATCTTGAGAACCTCCAGTTCGTCGACCTCCGCAGTCATGGAGAGGCCCTCCGTGTTCCCGATCGACAGGAGGATGTCCCCCTGGGAGACGCTGACCCCCCGCTCGACGGCTTTGCCCTTCTTTTCCTTGTCGCCGCCGGCCATGTCGGGCAGGAGGACGGTCCCGGATACGGGGGCATATACATCGGCAAGGCGCAGTTGGGTCTCCAGGTCCTTCATCTTCTGCCGGGCGTTCTCAAGCTTGAGCCTGGCAATCTCACGGTTCTGCCCCTCCCCTTTCTGCTTGGTGACCTGAAGTTCACGGAGCGCCGAATCGTAGTCCATCTTGGCGGTGGTGTACTGCTGCTTGGCGTTGTTGTACTCCGTGGCCGGAACGATCTCTTTCTGGAAAAGCCGCTCCGTCTCCTGGAAGGTCTTGTAATGGCCGTCCAAGGTTAGCTTGGAGCGCGTCACGTTCTGCTGGGCCTTGATCATCTCGTTGCCCTCGCTCCAGTGGTCGAGTTCCCGTAGCTTCTCCTCCGCCTCGATATAGGCTGTCCTGGCCTCCCGGTATTTCACCTCTGTCTCCGCCCGGTCGATCTTGAGCAGGAGCTGCCCTTTCGTGACGGACTGGCCGTACTCGAAATGCCTCTCCTGGATCATTCCGGCGAAAGGGCTGGTAACATTGACGACCTGGATCGGCTTGAGCGTCCCTTTGAGGGCAATGCTGTCGGTCAAGGTCTGGGGGTTCACCGTGTAGACCCTTCCCGGAGTGCCTTCTTTGGCCCCGGCCGCAACGACAGCCGGAGCCCGGTGCGAGATCCCGACCTGCTTCCAGGTGAAGAATCCCACGGAAACGAAGAGGATGATCACAAAGACCGTGGCCCCCACGCGGATCATCTGAACCTTGCGCAGGGCCGCCTGAAGGTTGCCGTTGGTCTCCTCCATCTCCAGGTAGGATTTCTGGAGGGCCTGGTGCTGCGCCTTGATTTCCTCGGACAGCCGCCGCTCCGTCTCCCGTAGCCGCTCCACCTCGGTGATGTCTTGGAAGACGACGATCACCGCAGCGTTCTTTCGGACCCCTTCCCCGGTGATGGAGAGGAACGAGGTGGTCACCTCCAGGGTCAGGTCCTTCCCGTCTCGATGCCAGGACACGACCCTGTTGTGGATTACGTCCGCGTCGTAGATCGCATTGAGGATGGTCTGGTTGAAGTGGTCGTTCTCCTGAAGGGTCAGGAAGACCTCCGCCAGGGACTTATTCAGGACGTCGTCAGCCTTGAGGCCGAGGATCGTCTCCGCCGCCCCGTTGAATGTCAGGATCTTCCCATCGAAATCGATGGTCATCACGCCGTTGCTCAGGCTTTCCAGGACGTTCCGGAATATCAGGTCATTGGACATTCTTAGGGTCCCCCGGTTTCGGTGAAGTGGCCGCACTCTCCCCGGGCGGCCGGAACTGATCGTCTTCTCTCTTGACGGTGATCTGCCAGGTGACCAGCGTCGTCCCCAGCTTCTCGTCCAGGGATGTCAGGGAATTGAGGTAGCTTGTCAGGGCCGTCGATTCGTTGATCTGGGCGGTCTGGACGTCCTTCTGGAAACTCACGAGCTGGAAGTTCGTCGTCCGTCCGGCCCCCAGCTTTTCCCGCTCAATGTTCAGCTTCCGCTCGGCCAGATCCTTGGCCTGTCTGGCGCTGAGCAACGATCGGTAACTCGAGTCCACGTCGCGGATAGCGCTCTGGACATCGATCTCGATGTCGGCCTTGAGTTTGTCGAAGGAAAGCTTGGCCTTCTCCAAGGAGGTCTTCGCGCTCAGATAGGATCTCAGGTCGGAGGTCATATAGACCAGGGGGATCTCCAGGGAGAGGCCGGCATTCCAGTTCCGCTCGGGACCGCTGCCGAGCGAGCGGCGCAGGGCGGAATCGTAGGAGTCGAAGGTCGTCGCCGCCGCGCCGTCCGTCGTCCCGGCCGTCAGGTTGAGGCTCCAGAGGCGGTTTCGCCGGGCCTTGTCCAGGGCCAGTTGGTATTCCTCCAGCCCCTTGAGGGCGGTGAGGTAATCGGTCCGGTTCTGGAAAGCCAATTTCAGGGCCTCCTCCAACGAAGGCGGGGGCACCATCTGGTCGTTCTCCTCCACCGCCTGGAAGGGGGTCCGCTTGTCGATGTACATAGCCTGTAACAGGTCCAGGCGAGCCGCATCGAGGCTGTTTCTGGCATCGATCACGGACTTTTCCTGGGAGGCGATGTCGGCCTGGGCCTGGACGATCTCGGTCCCGGCCACGCGGCCGGCGGCGATCATCTCCCGGTTGTAATCGAGGAGGGACTTGGCCCGGCTGAGGGCCATCTCGGCGATGACGAGCTGGCGTTCGGCGCTCTTGTAGCTGCGAAAGGCCGAGATCGCGCTCTTGATCGTGCCGGCGATGATGCTCTTCAGGTTGAGAAGATTTTTCTCCTCAGCGATCCTCGCAATCCGGACGCTGTAGGCGGCGTTCTCGATCCCGCCCCCCTTCAGGAGCGGCTGCGTGAAGGTGACGCTCCAGTCCGACGAGTAGGCGAATTTCTGCCCTGTGTCGGGCCGCTGGGTCTGGTTGTTCCAGGCGAAGGTGAAGGACCCGCCCGTGGGAATGGCCAGGGTGGCCGTCATGTTTCCGGCGCCTTCCAGATTCTGGATCGAACCGGCAGTCCCGTTGTAGAAGGAGGAACGACTGGTGGAGAGCGTCAGTTTCGGATCGGTGGGCAGGTAGTACCGCCGTTCGGCCATCTCCAGGTCGATCCGCTGGAGATACCGGTCCATGTACGCGCTGCGCAACGTGACGTTGTTGGTGAGGGCGATGAGGACCGCATCGGCCACAGTAAGCTTCCGGACACCTTCCTTTCTGGCCTCGGGACCTTCCGCACCAAGGCCCGCCAGGGGTACCAGGACGAGGAGAAACGCCAGCCCATATGCGATAAGCAGTCGGAAACGGTGATCCATAAATAAAGGCTCTATCCAGCAGCCCGGCCCGATTCCAGCAGGAAAGGGTCTACGAGCCTGTAAGATGGGTGCCTTTGTAGCAGATCTTCCCTGTTTCTTCAAAAGATTTTCAAGGGTACAACGGGAAGGACAGGCACCTTTTGCGAACCTTCCGAAGAGAGGTCTCTCTTGGCCGATCCCGGGGATCATCCCCCCAGTTTCCCGAGAAGATCCCGGGCAAAATCGTTGCCGGGGTTAATCTTCAGGGCATTCGCGACGGCTTCCCTGGCCTCCTCGATCTTGTTGCTCTTCACGTACAGAACGGCCAGGTTGTAGTGCAGGACATCGGAGTCCGGATCGATCTTCAGACATTTCTGGTAAATCTCGGTGGCGTCCTCCAATCGGTCCGCCTGCCTGAGGGCCACCGCATAATTGTTGAAGACGGGCACCGTTTCCCGGATGGGATCGACGGTCTGTTTGAGGTATTCGCCGGCCCTGTCGACGGCTCCCCGGTCCAGGTAGAGCTGGGCGATACTGACCAACTGGAGGTCGGTGGGCTGGGCGTTGACGACACTCTGGATGACGCGCTCCGCATCTTCATCCCTTTTGGATGCGAAATAGGCCCCGGCCAGATCAATCTTCCGTTCCTGGTTCAGGGGGTTCATCTTGACCGCCACCTCAAGGGCCTCGATCCCCTGAATGTACTGGCCCAGGCTCATGTGGATCTTGCCCAGGAGGTTGGTCTGCTCGCTGGAGCGGCTCTTCTGGTCCGTGTCGGCCATCATGGAGATGGCCCGGTCGAACTCTTCCAGGAGATAGAGGCACTCGCAGACCAAAGTGACGACCTTCGGACTTTTACGGACCTTGAGGATCGCCGCCCCCAGTTCCAGGGCCTCGCGGTATTTCTTGTAGAGCTTCAGGCGGCGCATCTCCATGATCTGCCGGTCCACCTCGTCCTTCGCCATGCCCTTCGCCAGGGACATCTCCATATTCTTGACCAGATCGATCTCGCTGAAGGGCTTGACCAGAAAGCCCTCGGTCCCCTCCTCAAGGGCGAAGAGCACCTTTTCGGAGTCGCTCTCGTCGGAGATCATCAGGACCGGAAGCGTAAAGAGATTAGGATCGGATTTGATCTGCTTGAGCAGTTCGATCCCCGTCATGTTCGGCATGTTCCAGTCCGTGACGACAAGGTCTTTGGGATGCGAGGCGATCAACCGCAGGGCGGCTTTGCCGCTGTCGGCGAACTGCAGGTGGTTGTAACCGTTGTTCCGTAGCATCATCCGGATCATGTCGCGCATCGCCGGCTGATCGTCCACCACCAGGATGTGCTTCTCCGTCGATCGTCTGAGGGGCCGTACGGCGCCATGGTAGAGGGACATCGGCATTCACCTGACGTTTTCCGCCGCTCCTACCTGAGGGCGGCTTCCAGTTTTGCAGCGAGGGAGGCCTCCAGTTCGACAAAACTGCCCCCGAATCCCGGGACGCGCATCCCAGTTCCCCAGGCCAGCGTCCATTTGACCAGGACCTTGAAGGGTCTCTCGTCCACCTCCCGGAGCCGGACCCAGACGAAGTTGGCCTCCGGAGGGGCGTAGCAGGTACAGACGAAAAGTCCCCCGTAAGAAACGTTCAGGGTGTAGGCCCGCTGGGCCGTTTCCGCAAAGGCATCGATCGGCCAGAAAAGGACGTTGAAATTCCTGTCCAGACGCCTGTCCTTGCGCAGTGCGCGCGGCTTGAAATTGCGGCAGTCTTCCAGGAAGGCGGCCATATTGTCTTCGCCCGACTTGGCGCTGTCGCTGTAGAGGGCCCGGAACCCCTTCTCGGGATTCCAGTTGGTTCGGATGTTGGGGAAGACCTCTTCCAGGGTCTGGAGCCGGTTCTTCTCCTTCTCGTCGGCCCTCAGGACTGCCTGGATGTCGATCACGACCCCGCTGATGACGGTTTCAGGGAGCTGTTGAAAAAGCTCTGCAATGGAGCTCTGATGGATCAACTCGATGCCATGGCCTTCGAAAAACCGTCGATAGGCATCCAAAACAGGGCCGGTTCTTGACACGATCGCGATCTGCATGTCCTTCTTCCCCTCCTTTATTCCCCGCCATGCCCCCATCCAGGGAGGGTATCCGGGGTCATAAATGAAAAACCCCGTGCTCTTGACGAGAAACGGGGTTCTGATCATGAACGCGACAGGTCACCTCACCGAGTAATGGGTGCAAGCCAGCCAGGATCCTCGAAACTGGAGGGAAATTAGCATCGTTCCTACGGATTTGTCAACATCTTTCCCCGCCGTCCGGTTCCCCCTCCACAGCCCCCTTCCGTCCCGCCTGGACCGGAGAGGCAACCTCTGCAGGCATGGGATTTTCCTCTGCGGCCGCGCCGGCGCCGGCATCGAAGCCACCGCTCTCCCCGGCCGCCGCTGCCCCGGGCGTGACGACGGTCTCTTGCAGAGATGCGGGCGGGATCGGCGGCTTCGGACTCTCCAGACCGGCTATCCAAAGGGGATGGCGGTGGCGGGCGTAGTCGAGTCGGACGGCCCCCGTGAAAATCCCCCTGGCCATCGGCCGGTTCGGTTTCAGGAGAATCGCCCCGATATGCGCCGCAAAGGCCAGAACGAAGAGCACGAAGAAGATATTGTGCAGCCAGGTCGCCCAGAGGACGAGATGATGCGAGAGGTCCGGGGCAAAGAGGTTCTTGTAGGTCTTGATCAGGCCCGAGAGGATGAGGACCGCGATGATGACTGCCATCCCGAGATAGGCGAGCCTCTGCTCGGGGAGGTATTTTTCAAAAGGCGGCTCCTCCCCCCTGCCGAAGAAGGTCCCGATGACGGCAACGGAGGCCCGCAGATCGCCCTTTCGGGGGATCAACCCCTTCTCTCCCCGGAGCCCGCGGGAGAAAAGGTGGAAGAAGGCCGCGGCGATGAAGACGACCGAGGCCGCATAGTGGATGTAGAGCGAGGTGATGAAATCCCCCGACCAGGACAGGCCCGGAATCGCCGTGATCCCGTAGCGGGCGGCCATCGGCAACTCGAAGAGTCCCGACAGGAGCAGGATGAGGCCGGACAGCGCGATCGTCCAGTGCTCGGCCAGCTCCAGCGCAGAGTGCCGGATCACGCGATTCTTCTCCTCAAGGATCTTTTCCGACATGGCCTATTCCTCCTCTTTTGGCCCGGCTTTCCTCCGGGAGATGAGGCGAAATGCCCCCGCAATTCCGGCTGCCACGCCGACCGCGGGAGCGGCCAAGACCGCCTTTCCCAGGGAATCAGTCCCCGCCATCCGCCTTTTCACCGGCGCCAGGCCCGGCCGGCCGGGTCCCTTCTCCAGGGCTGCGTCGATCCGGTCGAAGGGAACGGGGGAGACGTAGAGGGTGGCTGTGCCGCCGTTTTCCGTTTTCCCATAGAGATGCCCGTTCATCGCCTTGGCCAGCGCCTCGGCCCTGGAGGCGATCTCGGCCCGTGGTCCGATGGCCATCGCTTGCCGCGGACAGGCCCCGATGCAGGCCGGGCTCTTTCCCTCCCTCAGCCGGTCGTTACAGAGGTCGCACTTGACCATGATGCCGTTGCCCATGAGCGTCGGAAGGACCTCGAGGTACACCCCGATCCCCGACTGGCGCTGGGGGATCTCCCAGGGACAAACGGTCTTACACTTGGCGCCGCCGAAACAGGTTTCGGGATCGATGACGACGGCCCCGTTTTCGAACTTGTGGTTGGCTGCGAAGGGGCACAGGGTGGCGCAGGCCGGGTTGTCGCAGTGCATGCACCGCCGGGGGATGAAGATCTCTCGCCTGGCCTCACCGCTTTCCACCTCGGCCCGCTGGACGGTGATCAGATTGTAGGGAGTCAGACGGTCGGATATCTCCTTCCTTTTCGAGAAATCCTCGACCGTTCGGGTTGGAAAGGGGACCGGGATCGGATCGACCGGTTCGGGAAGGCGTCCGGCCTTGACCGTTTTGCAGGCCGTCACGCAGGCCGGCATTTGAAGCTCCCTGCAGCCGTCGCAACGGCTGAGATCAATCAAGGTCGCAAATTTTCCCTCTTCGGCCGCCGCTTTCCGAGGGACTCCCAGCGCGCCGGCCGTTCCCACAGCGAGAGCTGCTGCCGCGTTCTTCAGAAATCCCCGCCGGTCCATCGTCAGCCGCTTTTCCATCGATCCCCTCCAGACCGCCCTTCACGCCATGTCGAGATAGCGTGAGAGGGCCCTGCAGAACTCATCCTTCTTGACCTCCCGTTCTTTCTGCGGCAGCGAAGCCGTCTCGGCCAGGCACCGGTCCATATAGACCCGGATGACCTCGGTGCCTGCCTTCTTGACAGCGGCGGTGACGGCCGAAACCTGAGTCAGAATATCCAGGCAGGGGGCCTCGCCCTCCACCAGCTTCTCCAAGCCCCGGATCTGCCCCTCGATCCTCCGGAAACGGTTGACGATCCCTTTGATCTCTCCTGGTCTCATAATACCCCCTCTGGGTATAAATACCCAATGGGGGTATAACTGTCAAGGATTATTTTGATCCCCACGACGCTATGCGCACAGAGGCCGCCACGGTTTCAAGGCTCGGCCGCTCCATTTTCGAACTCGCGCTTCGCGTCCCCCTCCGTTCGGCAAGGCGATCCCCCCCCAGGAACACCAACCGTTCGCTCGGGGGGTCCCATTTAGACGGTCCTTTTCAGGCGGCGTCTCAGGGTTAAACGGTGTGGTTCAGAAGCCGGGCCTCAAAGTCAGGTTGGCACAAATGACAAATGAAACGGGTTGACAGGACCGTTTGGTCTGCGATAGCCTGCCGTCTTCGGACGGGGCGGAAGGTCCCGTCGAGACAACCAAAAAGGATGGATTTTTGAATCGGAACATAGGCATATCGACCCATTCCGGGAATTCGGTCATCGCCAACGGCCTGGCCTTTCTCAGGCGGCAGGAAAGAGACTGGAAGGTCACCGTCATCCGCACGTCCCTGGACAAGCTCGCCTACCAGATGGTCTTCCCCTATCTGTCCATCTA
The DNA here is from genome assembly GCA_964403345.1 of uncultured Syntrophus sp. GTDB lineage: Bacteria > Desulfobacterota > Syntrophia > Syntrophales > UBA5619 > JAKAFS01. The sequence continues at coordinate 10,115 of CAYOGU010000116.1, forward strand.
CATCGTGGCCCTGGGCGCGACTGGAACCCAGTTGGGCCTGGTCAACAGCATCGGGATGGCCCTCGCCGGCCTCTGTGCTCCCTTTACGGGGTGGTTCATCGACCGGCTCGGTCCCAAGCGGGTCTACCTGGTCGGGATCGGTTTCGTGGCCCTCTCCTATCTGACCTACGGCATGGCCCAGGACTGGGGAGTGACCGTCTTCGCCATGATCGCCTACTGGATGGGCTTTGCCATCAGCACGAACAGTTGCGCCACCGTCTGCGGCAACTGCCTAGTCAACCGTGACCGGGCCACGGGAATGCTGATCTGCGAAACCGTCGCCGCAGGTCTTTTGGGAATGGTCGGCCCGATGCTGGCAACATGGATGGTCACGGTTGACTAGGCAGTTGCCGCAGAAGGTGGCGCAACTGTTCGTGCTGATGGCAAAGCCCA
>CAYOGU010000117.1:0-10504 GCA_964403345.1 uncultured Syntrophus sp.
TGTTTGGAGGAACCGATGTCCGAGGACGTCACCTCGACCCGACCGAGGATCCTGGTCGTCGACGACGAGGAGCACATCACCGAGCTGCTGGCCATGGGCCTCGGGTACCAGGGCTTCGACGTCGAGCGGGCGTCGTCCGGCCGGGAGGCGCTCGACGCCGTGGCCCGCAAGGCGCCCGACCTGATGGTGCTCGACGTGATGCTGCCCGACCTCGACGGCTTCGAGGTGGCCCGCCGCCTGCGCCGCGACGAGGGGGCCAGCACCCGGGTGCCGGTCATCTTCCTCACCGCTCGGGACACCACCCAGGACAAGGTCGAGGGCCTGCGCCTCGGCAGCGACGACTACGTGACCAAGCCGTTCTCGATCGAGGAGCTGATCGAACGGGTGAAAACCGGGGGAGCCCTCCCCATGTTCACCAGTTGTTCGCCGGGCTGGGTGCGGTACATCGAACTCTACCGGCCGGAGCTGATCCCCCATATGTCCACCTGCAAGTCGCCCCAGCAGATGATGGGGGCGCTGATCAAGGCCTTCTACCCGAAACAGGTCGACACCAAGGGGCGGCGGATCTACTCGGTCTCGATCATGCCGTGCACGGCCAAAAAATTCGAGGCCCAGGACCTGGGCGACGTCGATGCCGTCCTGACGACCCGGGAAGTGGAGGAACTCCTGAACCGCTTCGGGATGACCTTCTCCTCCGCCGGGGAACGGGTGCCGCTCGATGTCCCGTTTGCCGAGGCGACCGGGGCCGGCCGGATCTTCGGCGGCACCGGGGGCGTCATGGAGGCGGCCATCCGGACCGCCCACAAGCTCCTCACCGGTGAAGAGCTAAAGGGGGGCCCCAAGATCGGCGAGGCCCGCGGATTGGACCGGCTCAAGGTCTTCTCCCTGAACGTGGGGGGGACGACCCTGAACTTCGCCGTCGTCAACGGCCTGGGCGAGGCCAAGACTCTTCTGGATTCCCTGGAGGGGACCAACCTCCATTTCATCGAGGTGATGACCTGCCCGGGCGGATGCGTGGGAGGCGGAGGACAGCCTTACCACACTGACACGGAGACGGTAAAGAAGCGGCTCCAGAGGATCTACGACGTGGACCGCAGATCGAAGAAACGGCTCTCCCACGAGAACGAGCAGGTTCAGGCTCTCTATCGGGCCCATCTCGGCCAGCCTCTGGGCGAGGAGAGCCACCACCTCCTGCATCGGGCCTACGTGGACCGGAAAAAGGGATAGGGAATAAGGATCGGATCCCGGGAAATCTCCAATGCATGTTTCCGGGATCCGATCCTCATATGACTTAGAGCGATGAATCTTATTGCTTGAATAGGAAACAGGCCCTGGGAAAGGCCCAGGGGAAAAACCAAGATGTTCGAAGCGATCCAGACCATCAAACAGAACTGCCGGCGCTGCTTCACCTGCGTCCGGGACTGCCCTGTCAAGGCGATCAAGATCGTCGAGGGGCAGGCTTCGGTCGTTCCGGACCGCTGCATCGCCTGCGGCAACTGCACGATGGTCTGCTCCCAAGACGCCAAGACCTATGCCAGCGGCCTGGAACGCACCTGGGAACTCCTGGAATCGGAAAGGCCCGTGGCAGCCCTCCTGGCACCCTCCTTTCCCGGGGAATTCCACGACCTGAAACCGGGGCAGATCGCTGGTGCGCTCAAGAGCGCGGGTTTCAGTTATGTCGTGGAGGTCGCCTACGGCGCGGACCTAGTCAGCGAGGCTTACCGGGAGTTCCTCAAGCGGCATCCGGAGGGGGGCTGGATCGCCTCGGCCTGCCCTGCCGTGAACGAGTACGTCCGCAAGTACCAGCCGAAGCTCACGGACCGGCTCATCCCCATCGTCTCGCCGATGATCGCGACGGCCATGGCCCTGAGACAGTTGTGCACCGAGGAGATCCTCTGCGTCTTCATCGGCCCCTGCATCGCCAAGAAACTCGAGGCCAGGGACCCAGGCATCCCCGCTGTCGTCGACGAGGTGATCACCTTCAAGGAACTGAGGGCGCTCTTCACGCAGCGGGGCATCCTGCCGGCCAAGATGGAACCGCGGCCCTTCGACCCCCCCACGGCGGGGATGGGCCGGGCGTTTCCCCTGAGCGGCGGACTTCTCAAGAGCGCCAAACTCGAGGCGGACCTCTTGGACCCGCGGGTCATCACGATCAGCGGGCAGCAGGAGGTGACCGACATCCTCGGGGCGACCGCCCGCGGAGAGATCGAACCATTCCTGATCGAACCCCTGATGTGCCAGGGCTGCCACGACGGCCCCGGGATGAGCAAAGGGGTCGACCGCCACAACCGGAAGGACTTCGTCAGACGATACGTCAACGAGTGCCGGCAGCGGGCGTCCGGGGTCTGCAGCGAAGAACCGGAGAGGATCCAGGAGACCCACATCGCCCCTTCGCTGAAACGCTGTTTCAGTATCGACGATCATCGCCTCAAGGAACCGACCGAACAGGAGATCCGGGCGATCCTTGCCCGGACCAACAAGTTCCTGCCCGGGGACGAGCTCAACTGCAAGGCCTGCGGGTACGACACCTGCCGGACCAAAGCCATTGCCGTGCACCACGGCCTGGCCGAGGAGGCTATGTGTCTGCCCTTCATGATCGAGCAGGCCGAGCGGGTCTGCAGCGAACTGCAGATCCCCTGGCAGGAGATCCGGCAGGTCCACCGCCACCTGATCAACACTGAAAAGCTCGCCTCGATGGGTCAACTGGCGGCGGGAGTCGCCCACGAATTGAACAACCCCCTGGGGACGATCCTCCTGTACACCCACTTGCTGCAGCGCAAGATCAAGGACCGGGACGACCTGGCCCACGACTTGAACCTCCTCGTGGAAGAGGCCCGGCGCTGCAAGAAGATCGTCGGCGGACTCCTCGATTTCGCCCGCCAGAACCGCGTCCGGATGGAGGCGATCAACATGGGGGAACTGATCCGTCACATCCTGTCCACCTCATTCCAGCTCCCGAGAATCGCCGAGAAGGGAATCCAGGTAATCTACGAGGACGGGATGCCGGACGTCACGGCCGATATCGACCGCGACCAGATGACCCAGGTGATGGTGAACCTGATCAAGAACGCCGTCGAGGCCATGGACGGCAGGAGCGGCGAAGTCCGGATCAAGGTCGAGGAGGCGGCCGACACGGGCCGTCTGCACATCTCGGTCTCCGACCAGGGGTGCGGGATCAAGGCGGAAGACCGGGAGAGGGTCTTTCAACCGTTCTTTACAACCAAGAGTATCGGCAAAGGGGTCGGCCTGGGCCTCCCCATCTGCTATGGCATCGTGAAGATGCACCGCGGCACGATCTGGTATGACTCGACCGTCGGTTCGGGAACCCAATTTCACATTGAACTGCCCAAGACCCAGGCGATGGCAGGAAGGAGTATGTTATCATGAACGCCACCAAGAAGATTCTGTTTATCGACGATGACCGGGACTTTCTCAGCAGCCAGTCGATCTATTTCTCGAGCCGCGGCTACAAGGTCCTGACCGCGGACAGCACCGAGGAGGCCTTGAAAATCCTGGAGACCGAGGACCCCGACATCATGATCCTCGACCTGATGATGGAGCATTTCGACTCCGGATTCCGGCTGAGCCACCAGATCCGCTCCAACGCCCGATTCAAGGACGTTCCGCTGGTCATGCTCTCGGGGGTCGCCTCCACGACGGGCCGTCGCTTCGATCAGGAGGCGGAAGGACTCAAGAAGTGGTCCAAGCTGGACGCCTTCCTCGACAAGCCGGTGACCGCCAGGCAGCTCCTGAAGGTGATCGAGGAAAAGACAGGATCCGCGGCCAGCGGCCACTGACAGGAAGCAAGACCATGAAACAGGGCAAGATCCTCGTCGTTGACGATGAATACGGCATCCGGACCGGCGTCCGCCAGATCCTGGAGATGGAGGGGTTCACCGTGACCGAGGCCGAGACGGGCCGGGAGGCCCTGGAGGCCTTGGACCGGGATCCCTTCGACGTCATCCTCATCGACTACCGGCTCCCGGACATCGACGGGCTCACGCTGCTGCAGGCGATCCGGTCGCGGGAACTCGACATGATGACCTGCATGATCACGGCCTATGCCAACATCGAGACGGCCATCGCAGCGACCCGGCAGGGGATCGATTTCTTCCTCCCCAAGCCCTTCTCCCCGGACGATCTCGTCGGCGTCGTGGAGACCCTCCTTCGTCACAAGGCCCTCAAGGAGGAGACGGCGGCGCTCCGGCGCGCCCACGAGGCAAGCCTCCTGGAGCTGGCCTCGGAAAAGAGCCAGACTCATTCCCTCGTGGAGAGCCTGCGCGACGCGGTCCTTGTCGTCAATCGCGCCGGGGAGGTCGTCCTCGCGAACCGGGCGATGGCGGCGCTCCTGGGCGGCAGCGAAGAGGGTCTCATCCGGCAGCCTTTGGACTCGGTCCTGGCCGCAGAGGCCTTCGCCCCGGTCCGGGAGGCGCTCGGCACCTCCCCTTCAGGCCGGAAGGTCCTCGACATGGAGATCGGCGAGAACCAGTACATGGCCAGCCTCTGCCCGTTCCATTCCGAGCGGGGGGAGGTCCTGGGCCATATTCTCACCGTCTCCGACATCTCGGAGATCCGGCGGCTGACCCTTGAGAAATCCCGCTTCATCCGGACAATGATCCACGAATTCCGCTCCCCCCTGGGGGCGATTAAGGGAATCCTGGAGGTGGTCCTGGACAGGAGTCTGGGGGACAATCTGGAGCCCTATCTGCCCATCGTGGAGAGGGCGGAAAAAAGGCTGGACGCCCTGTCGGAGCTCATCGGGAACCTCCTCTCCATCTCCCAGATCGAGTTGGAGGGCCGGAAGGCCGTCGTCCATCCAACCGTCCTCGCCCCTGTCCTCAACGAGGTCATGGAGCTCCACCGGGGGCGGGCCAAGGCGCGGGGCATCGCCTACGACATTGAAACCGAACCGGGCCTCTCGGCCCTTGTGGACGCCGAGGACCTCCGGACGATCCTGACGAACCTCGTGGGGAACGCCGTCAAGTACAACCGGGACCGCGGGTTGATCCGGATCCGGGCCAGCCGGATCAACGGCGAGGTCCGGATCGACGTGGCCGACACGGGACTCGGGATCCGGACGGAGAATCTGCCTCGCCTCTTCGAGGAGTTCTTCCGGGAGAAGCGCCGGGAGACCCGCGACATTGAGGGAAACGGCCTGGGACTGGCCATCGTCAAAAGACTGGTGGACCGCTCGTCGGGCCGCCTGGAGGTTGCTAGCACCGAAGGCAAGGGCACGACCTTCTTCCTCTACCTGCCTGCCGGCGACACGGCCTGAAGGGCCGGCCGCAGAAAAAAGATCATACCGCCCGGGCGGGATTCAGTGGCCTCCTTCATTCCTTACTCCCACTGAATACCGCCCGGGATGGGATGATGCCACCCCTCCGCCGCAGAAACGGCCTTCCCTCCGGGAACCTCAACGCCTCCCGCACGTCTTGGTGGGCGGATATCTTTCCCGACCGGAAGCATGCGTTCAAGGAGAGCGACGAGTCCGTCCTAAAACTTTTCAACTGCGGCAGATGGAGTAACCAAGCGATGAGGATCATCACAGCCGGCAGGTCCGCGACGACGGGATGCGTCCATCTTTTCTTCCTATCGGGCCAGTTGTGATCGCAAAGCCGGACACCGCAACCCTCTCTGCCCTGCGAGACAGGAATCCGCCGGGCAGAGAGAGGGCGGTTTGGTTTAGAAGTTATATCTAATAGCGAGCGCGGTAACCGACGGATCGTCACCGGCCACAGGCGTGTAGGTATTATCGCCCGCCTCGAACCGGCCACGCGCGTTGCGGTCGTTCATGATCTTCGCGTAATAGGCGTACAGTGTAGTGTGCTTGTCGAGCGGATATCCCGCCTCGACGCCGACCATCTTCAGGCCGTCGGCGGCGTTCGCGGCGGTTTCACTCGATTCGCCGTAGTTTGCCTTTAGGATGACCGGCCCCAGTTTGTAGGTCGCAGCCGCCATCCAGTTGTTCGTCGTCTTGCCCATGTCGTTGTCGAGCCGGCTCCACAGAAGGCCTAAGGTGAAGGGGTCCCACTTCACACCGGCCGACAGCTTGACGCCGGTCATGTCCTTGTTTGCGCCGTTGTAGTTCTTTGTGGCTTGGTAGGCCGCGCCGGCGTTGAATATGCCGTTGTTCCACTCCAGCGACCCGGCATAGGCCGGTTTGCGTTCCGAGCCGGCGACGGGGTTGACCTCGTCGGTGCTGTAGGCGAAGCGGCCTTCGATGTCGAAAAACCGCGGGGTTTCGTACTGGACCACGTTGTTGAACCGCGTATGGAAGTTGGCCCAGGAGGACCCTGCGGCACGCGACGTTCCCTTGCCGTGGATGATGACCTCCATCGCCTCGTCGCTCCCGAACATCGGGGCTCCCACCCCTTCGAGATCCTTGAAGGGCGAATCGTGTCGGCCCGCCTTGATGGTCCCGAACAGTTTATGTTTCAGACCGACGTAGCTTTCCCGGCTGGCCCAGGTGCCGCTGTTGCTGTTTTCGTCCGGGGCGATCCCGGTCTCGATCTGCATGATGCCCGTCAGGTTTTCCCCGAGCTGCCGCGTCCCCTTGAAGCCGATCCGGGATGAGTAATTGTTGAGGACGCCGCGGCTCGTCTTGCCGTCGTCATTGTACTCGTACCCGAGGTCCAGCCGGCCGTAGACGGTGATCCCGGTGCGGGCGCTCGTGGCCGGCGCCTCGCCGGTGGGCACGGCGGAGAAGTACTTTCGCCAGGACTCCACCTCGGCCTGCTGGATCGGCGCTTCCACCGCAGCGGGGGCCTTCGCGGCCTGCTGGATCGGCGCTTCCGCCGCAGCGGGTGCTTTCGCGGCCTCCTGGATCTTCTTGACCTGCGCCTTCATGGCATCGATCTCTTTCTGCAGTGCTTCGATGCGCTGTTGCAGGTCCGTTTCGGACGCACTTGAGGCGACCGGGAGCGCGGGGTCCCACAGGGTGACCGCCGCCAGAATCGCTAGTACCTTCATGCAGTATCCGACCCGCCTTTTCACTTCCATCTCCATTATTCCTCCTTCCTCTCCTTGAATTAGGCAATGGTACTATTTTTGCCCCTTCCTCATTTCATCCCCCTGTCCAGATAAGCAGGGTATCCGAATCCGATCACCAAAGCCGGCTGTTGAACCCCATGAGCGGCATGACATATTGGGCCCACAGGGGAAGAAGTATCCAAATGAGTACCAGTTGCGTCATTCCGAACTTGAATGATTCCCCCATCGTGTACTGGTTGCTCAGGTAACTGATGTTCGCCGGTTTGGAGTTGAAGTACAGCACATAGACTTGGTTGATCATGAAGGCCATGGGAAGGCAGAATCCGGCGACATCCCATCCGAATTTCTTGGCAACGCTGATCATGACCGGAAACATGATGATCGTCCGGGCGGTCTTGCTCTCACTTATCAGGGTCGTAATCCCAAAGACGCCGCTCAGGACGAGGAAAATCAATATCTTGGAATGGTCTTCTCCCCAGGCTTTGAATCCGGCATCTACGGCCAGCCCTACGATATTCGTGATATCCACCATGCCGCCGATCACGTAGGCCCCCCAGCTGAAAACCAGCATGTGCCAGGGGATGTCAGCATCGTTCCAGTTGATCACGCCGAGCCTCGGCAACCGGAGGATGGATGGCAGCAGCACGACGCAGGCCCCTCCCAGTGCGACCACCTCGGCACGGACGCCATGTAGACTTTCCGTGGCCCAGAGTCCCAGAACTGTCAAAAAAACGATCGCCGACCGGATCTCCGCAATCGAGATGGGCCCGAGTTTCGTCAATTCGTCCCGGAGATGCTGCATACCCCCGTCGATATGAGGTTCCGCATCCTGCCGAGAGATCGGCAGCAGCAAGCGGGTTCCTGTCCACCAAGCGATCAGGCACTGGATCACGGCCAACGGCAGCAAGGCCAACAACCAGTCGCCGTAGGAAACCCTCGCCCCCGCCTTCTCGAGCATTTGTGCGGCCACCAGGTTGGCCGCCGAACCGGTGAGAAAACCGCTGGCCGAAACGTTGTTGAACAGGAGGTTCTGGAGAACCATGTTGCGACCCACGTTGTTTCGCTTCTCCCCCCCGGTCGAGCCGTAGATCGCGGCAATGACCATGAATACGGGCAGCAGGATCGCAGTCTTGGCCGACGTGGCACTGATGAAGGCCCCCAGGATGACGTTCAGAGCCAGGAAGCTCAGAAAGATCAAGGAGAGGTTCTTGCCCATTTTCAGAACCATATAAAGCGAAAGGCGTTTCGCCAGACCGGTCGCAACCAGAGCGCTGGCCATGATAAAACTGCCGATGTTCAGCACCATCACCGGCTCGCCCAGGTAGGCGAAGGCAGGCCTCATTTTCAAGACGCCGATCAGGATTGCCCCGACGATCGCGATCAGCGACGTCAGGTAGTTGGGGAGGGCCTCACTGATCCAGAGAATGAGTGTGGCCATGAAAAGTCCCAGTGCCGAATACATCAGCCCAGGCGGTTTGATCTTGGTCTGAAGGTCGAATATCTCGATCGGTCCACACCATTGCAGGTGGAAGTATAGAAATACCAATAACGCCAAAGGAACCCCGATTACCTTGAACATCTCCAAAAGCCTTCCGGCCTTCATCACCGGAAGCTTTTCCAGGGAGTAATTCTTCATGTCCAGAGGATCGAAGGGAATCTTTCCTTCCGCTGCGTCTCCGTTTTTGTTATGGACCATAATGTCTCCATTGAAGAGGATACACACCCATGCAAACAGCATCTTCCTTTTCTCCGGCCTGCGGCAGGTAAAGCCGCAGGTCCGGATCTATTCCATGCCGACAATCCGCTTGGCCGCCCGCAGATAGTTCGTGTTGGGCATGGAGGCAATCCCCAACGCTTCGGCGGCCAAACGAATGGCGGCATAGTCCTCGCTCTCGCAGCAGGCCGATTCGATCAGCGCACCATTGAACCAGACCTGGGCATACTCGCAGATGACTCCTCCGACAGTGAACCCGTAGCGCATCTTCTCGACGCTCACGGGAACGAGGTCCGGATGCCGGTGGGCCATCTGAATGAAGGTCTCGATAGGATACTCATCCTCCTGAAGCGGCATCTCAACCCGGAGGTGCGTCAGGATCGCCTTCAAATCCGCCTGCTTTACGGGAAACTGAAACTTACCGCGCGGCTGGAAGATTTCATACCCCTCCAGAGTTGTCCCCACCTTGGTCTTGATGTCGAGCAAACCGTCGCGGACCTTGACATTTGCCTCATCGGTCTGCGTCGAGAGGAAATAGATTTCCGGCGGCATCCGGCGCATCTTCTGCAGCACGGCCCCGGCATCCCATATCTTCTTCCCAACCAGGTCAATGACACCCTGCCCGAAGACGCGGAATTCGGCGCGCGGTATGATCCGGGCCGCCTCAGCGGCGCTTGTTGCCCTGTTTTCGTCTACCTGTCCTGCCATCACTCTTACTCCTTTCCGATCCGATGGTCCGAATGAGTGCCGACCGATCATTCCTTGACGACGGAGGCGTCCGTTTCTCTGCGGATCACCATTTGCTGTAGGGGTGTTTGATCAGGTTGGAGTTGAAATACCGGGGATCAGCGGTAACCTCCTCGCCCGCCCACTCCGGTTTGCATAAGGTCTGACCCTCGCTTTGAAGCTCCACCTCGGCCACCACGAGCCCGGCGTTTTCTCCGAAAAATTCGTCGATCTCCCAGGTGAGACCCGCAAACGGCACCTTGTACCTTTTCTTCTCGATGATCGGCTTTTCAGCCAGTTCATCGAGCATCGCGTTGCAGTCCGCCAGCGGGATCTCGTATTCATATTCCGACCGGGTCGCGCCCACGGTTAATCCCTTGATCGTCAGAAAGGCCTTGTCATCTATCGTCCGGATGCGGACGGTCCGCTCCTTGATGCTATTGAGATAACCTTGACGGTAACTTGTGCCGTGGGCCAGTCCTTTCCAGGCTTCCCCTTTCACTAAAAATTTACGTTCAATTTCCTTTCCCATGTACCTATCTCCCTTTCACAGTATCCCGCATACAAGCCCCCTGGGGGTAAACGGGCCGTTCGTAATGGCTCCCGGCCCGGATACCCAACCAAAGTGTTTTTCCCCTATTCCGCGATATTTTTCGCCCCCGGCCACCGGTACAGATAAGGGTTGCCGTTCGGATCCAGCGGTCTCTTGTCTGCCTCGGTGACTTGCGATTTTTCAAAGTCCAAAATAGCATCCCCGATGATCTGGATCGCCTCCAGGCGCCCCTTGAAACCCAATGAGCTCAGAATAAGCTTTCCCTCCTTGTCACGACCCTTGTATGATGTGAACCAGGTCTGCAGGATCGTTGTTACACCGGGGAAGCGTGCATTCAGATCGTCGATATCCCGACAAACCGCAAAGGGTGAATTCTCCGCTGCCAGGATGATTTTATCGTCTTTCTCCCCCCCATCGACCAGGGTCAGAACCCCCAGGGGACGGGTCTTCACAATGGAACCGGTCGGCACGGCGCTGAACAGATGCGGGTTAGGCGTCTGGCGCATAGACTTGAGGTCCGC
>CAYOGU010000118.1:0-10410 GCA_964403345.1 uncultured Syntrophus sp.
TCATCGGCGAGGCGCCGGGGGCCCTCCATGCGGAGCTGCAAAAGACGACGCCCGTCCCGAGCCTGCCCGCCTCCGTGGCGATTGGGGTCCCGGCGGACCTCCTCAGGCAACGGCCCGACGTGCGGAAGGCCGAGCGGGAGCTTGCGGCGCAGACGGCGCGGATCGGCGTCGCCACGGCCGAGCTCTACCCCAAACTCAAGCTGACCGGCGCCATCGGCCTGGAGGCCCTGACCTTCAACGGCCTTTTCAATTCCGGGAACGCCACTTCCAGCGGCTCGGCGGGGCTTTCCTGGCGGGTCTTCGACGCCGGCGCGATCCGGCAGAACATCGAGATCCAGTCTGCCCTGCAGGAACAGTATTTGATCGCCTACGAGTCCGCGGTCCTCACAGCCCTGGAGGAGGCGGAGAACGCGATCCTGGCCTATGCCCAGGAGCAGAGGCGGCGGCAGTCCCTCGCCGAGGCCGTCCGGTCGGCCGAGGCAGCGGCGGAACTGGCCGGGATCAAGTACCGGGCGGGGCTCGCCGATTTCACCACGGTCCTGGAGGCCGAGCGGTCCCTCCTGAACTTCCGGGACCAGCTTGCCCAGAGCGACGGGGCCGTGGTCACGAACCTGATCAAACTTTACAAGGCCCTGGGCGGCGGGTGGACCCTGCTGTCCCCGGCAGCGGAAAAGAGAGCGGTGAATGGAGCAGCGTCATGAGCGAAAAAGATGAAAACGGGATTGCCAAAACCTTGAAGATCGGTAGCGGGCAGGGGCCAGCCCGGAGGTGGATGCGGTGGGTCGTTCTTGGCCTTGTGGTCGCCGTCGCGGCCTCGGCCGCCGGGATCTTCCTGCGGTCCGCCCCTAAGTCGACGGTGCAGTACAAGACCGAGGAGGCCAAGCGGGGCGATCTGACGGTGATCGTCACGGCGACCGGCACCCTCAAACCCACCAACTCTGTGGACGTGGGCAGCGAGCTTTCCGGGACCATCAAGAGTGTCGAGGTGGACTACAACAGCCGGGTCAAGGTTGGGCAGGTCCTGGCCCGGCTCGACACCACGAAGCTGGAGGCGACGATCACCCAGTCCAAGGCGTCGCTGGAGTCGGCTGAGGCAAAAGTCCTGCAGGCCGAGGCCACGGTGGCCGAAACCAGGGCCAAGCTCGCGCAGTACAAAAGGGCCCGGGAACTGAGCCAGGGGAAGCTCGCCTCGCAGCAGGAGATCGACGCGGCCGAGGCGTCCTATGCCCGTGCCAAGGCGGATGCCGCCAGCTGCAAAGCCGCGGTCTCCCAGGCCAAGGCCGCCCTGGAGGGGAACGAGACCGACCTCAAAAAGTCCGTGATCCGCTCGCCCATCAACGGGATCGTCCTTACCCGCAGCATCGAGCCCGGGCAGACCGTAGCCGCCTCCTATAGCACCCCGGTTCTTTTCACCCTGGCCGAGGACCTGACCCGGATGGACCTGCACGTGAACGTAGACGAGGCCGACATCGGCAAGGTCCGGGAGGGGCAGCGGGCGACCTTCACCGTGGCTGCCTACCCGAACCGCACCTTCGAGGCCCATATTTCCCAGGCGCGCTATGGATCCTCCACCACCTCAGGCGTGGTGACCTACGAGACGATCCTCAAGGTCGTGAACGACGACCTCTCCCTGCGGCCCGGGATGACGGCTACCGCGGACATTACGGTCAAGGAACTCAAGGGCGCCCTCCTGATTCCCGGCGCGGCCCTGCGCTTCACCCCGCCGGTGCAGGACGAGACGAAGACGTCCGGCGGGCTGATCGCTTCGATCCTCCCTCGGCCGCCACGCCAGCCGAAGCAGACGGAGGCCGTCGGAAACGGCAAACAGCAGCGGATCTGGGTCCTGAAGGACGGCCGGCTCGTCCCCGTGACCGTCACGACCGGTTCGACGAGCGGCAGCCTGACCGAGATCGTTTCAGGCGATATCAAGCCCGGCACAGCCGTGGTCGTGGACACCCTGGCGGTGGGAAAATGAGCCGCAATGTTTCGAGCGACGGACGAGCGAATGTGAAGGAGGACCTGATCGCCTTTCGGGGGGTCACCAAGATCTATGGCCGGGGCGACGCCTCGATGCAGGCCCTGCGCGGAATCGATCTGGACATCGGGATGGGCGAGTTCGTGGCGATCATGGGGCCGAGCGGGTCGGGCAAGTCGACCTGCATGAACATCCTCGGCTGCCTCGACACACCCACCGCCGGGAGCTACCGCTTCCAGGGGATCGAGGTCGGCAGCCTGGAACGCAACCAGCGCGCCCTGCTGCGCCGCCACTACCAGGGATTCGTCTTCCAGGGGTTCAATCTCCTGAGTCGGACCACGGCCCTGGAGAACGTGGAGCTGCCGCTCCTCTACCGCGGGGTCTCGGCCGGCGAGCGACACGCCAGGGCCCGCGAGGCCCTCGACACGGTCGGCCTGACCGGCTGGGAGACCCACACGCCCGGTGAGCTCTCGGGCGGGCAGCAGCAGCGGGTCGCCATCGCCCGGGCCATCGTCACGGCGCCTGCTGTCCTCCTGGCCGACGAACCGACAGGGAACCTCGACACGGCCCGGAGCCGCGAGATCATGGAGCTTTTGAGGGCCCTGAACCGTGAGCGGGGAATCACGGTCATCATGGTGACCCACGAGCCGGACATGGCCGCCTACGCCGGCCGGGTCGTCCGGTTCATGGACGGCCTGGTCGCCTCCGACGAGACCAACGGGAGGAAACCGTCATGATCGGGAACACCATCCTCCTCGCCCTGCGCGAGATCCGGCGCAACGTCCTGCGATCCTTCCTGACGATCCTCGGGATCGTGATCGGTGTCGGGGCCGTGATCACCATGGTGACCATCGGCGGCGGCGCGACTCTCCAGGTTCAGCAGCAGATCGCCAGCATGGGGAGCAACCTCCTCATGCTGAGCCCCGGCAAACGGATGGGCCCTGGGCAGGCCTCCGTGGCCTCGTCCTTCAAGGAGGCCGACGTTCAGGCCATCGCCGCGGAAGTCAGCGACATCGCCGCCGTCGCCCCTCTCTCCACGAGCTCGCTCAAGGCGATCTGGGGGAACCAGAACTGGTCCACCAGCGTGGCGGGGACGGACAATCAGTACCTGCGGATCAGCAACCGGGTCCTGCGGACGGGGAGAACGTTCAACGACGGGGAACTGCGGGTGGGCGCGGCGGTCTGCATCATCGGGGACACGGTGAAAAGGAAGCTCTTCGGAGCCCAGGACCCCCTGGGGGCGCGGGTCCGCCTCCAGAACTTTTCCTGCGAGGTGGTGGGCCTCCTCGAGGGGAAGGGGCAGAGCGGCATGGGGCAGGACCAGGACGACCTCGTCGTGATCCCGATTCGGACCTTCCAGCGGCGCATCGCGGGGAACCAGGACGTGGCCCTCGTCCAGATCTCGGTCCGGGAGGGGGCCTCCACCGACAAGGCCAAGCGGGACATCGAGCGGTTGATGCGGGAACGGCGCCACCTGGGGCCCAGCGACGAGGATAACTTCAACGTCATGGACATGAAGGAGATCGCCAACATGCTGACCGGCACGACCCGGATGCTCACGGCCCTCCTGAGTGCCGTGGCGGCCGTGAGCCTGCTGGTGGGCGGGATCGGGATCATGAACATCATGCTCGTCTCGGTGACCGAGCGGACCCGGGAGATCGGGATTCGGCTCGCCATCGGGGCTCTGGAGCGGGAGGTCCTCACCCAGTTCCTGGTGGAGGCCGTGGTCCTCTCCTCCTTCGGCGGCCTGATCGGCATCGTCTTGGCCCTGGCCGGATCGGTGTGGCTCTCGGGCGTCCTGAAGGTGCCCTTTGTCTTCAACGGCGGGATCGTTCTGGTCGCCTTCCTCTTCTCGGCGGCAGTGGGGGTGGTCTTCGGTTACTTCCCGGCCCTCAAGGCTGCGCGCCTGGACCCGATCGTGGCCCTGCGTCACGAGTGAGCCTCCGGAAGGAAAAATCGACGGGAGAGACTGTAAAGATTTGTAAACCGATTCAAGTTTTTTCCTGGATGGACCGATAGAATCTATGAAGGTCTGTCCAGGGGGCGGTTTTTTGCATGGGACGGAAAATCATGACCGGCCTGCCTGGACGAAGCACGGCTCGGCTTTATTGCCGATCGGGCGGAAACGGATTATTTGCTTGGGAGGTTCGGTATGTCGATAAGCGGAATCGGGAGTCAGACTGGGTTCAACCCGGTCCAGATGTCCCTTCAGTTCACCATGCGGGCCGACGACGGCGGCCAGACCGATCAGTCTGAAAATGCGACTGCGACGGATAAGACCAGTATCCAGGGCGGGAGCCCTGCCGGAGAGGCTCCCTCCGCAGGTCCACCGCCCGGCGGGATGGGCGGTGGCGTGCGCAAATCCGACCCCTCCGAGGACACTTCCTCGAGCTCGGCCACCTATGACGTAAGAGACACCAACAAGGACGGGGTCGTTTCCCTTGACGAGGAGCTGGCCTACGTTATGAAGCACCCCGGCAGCGCTGCTGCCGATGAAACGTCCACGGTGGGCGGGCAGGCTGAAAAGGCTCAGAAGGGGACATACGAGTCGCAGGGAAATAGAACGGCCGAGGTAGAGGGGACACCGGGGTCCCTCATCAGCCTCTTTACCTGACAGCCCCTGATATCGACCATGTCCGCGGGGAGATGATGCCTCCGCCACAATCGGGGGACGGCCCTGTCACCACGAGGGGTGGTCCGTGATGGGGATATCCGCTTTCCATCCATCTGGATAACCCTTTTCATCGTCGCCCCTCCTCTGCAATCTAAACGCCGCTCACCCCGGACGGCCTGTCAAGGCCCTGCCGGGAGGGGGCCTGAACGTTCGCCCTCATGCATGCCGCTAGTCCTTTTTCAGACTATATGAGGCACATTCAGCATGGATCGGCTCCCCCTCCTCCCGAATCACCGCTCAGTGCACCAGGATGTTTCTCCAGTGTCAGGGGCCATTAACCTATGGTGAAAGTCGTTTTCATGCCTTTGTCCCACCCGTCCCATAGATACGCATCCACCTTTCCATCGGCGATCACGCGAAATGCGTATCGCACCTGTTCTTCGTAAAACTCACAGAACGCGCCAGTCCTGTTCATGCCGCCATTCATGTTGTAAGCCTCGGCCGGGCAAGGCGATCCGCAGAAGTGACGGATGGCGCAACGCCGACAGGGTTCGATCTCCTCGATCTTGCGGCCGGTCACAAGGCGAAACGGTTCGGTCTCGATCACGGAGGAAATATCATCCTTGAAAATATTACCTCCCCGGAAGCGGTTTATGCCGATAAATTCACTGCACGGGAATAGGTTGCCGTTGGGAGCGAGAGCAAAAAAGCAGCGCCCGCCGCCGCAGGGAGAAATATCGCACATCAACCGGCGGGCTGCCGGCGCGATGATGGCCAGCAGGATGTTGGCAAAATTACCTACGGGCAGCCGACGGCCGGTCTCGAGATAGAGATCATAGGTCCGATCCAGAGCCGCCAGGAAGTGCTTGGCTGCCTCCCTATCGCCGGGCATCAGGTTACGTGAGGGGGGGAGGGTGCAGCGGATGAGATTCATCAAACAGGTCGGTACTCGCCTCTTGTGAAAAAAATCCGCCAGTTTGCTCAGCTCCCTGAGATTCTCCCGGGTGACTGTGCAGATTACGCTCCAGCCTTCGTAGCCATTGAGTCGGTCCATGGCAGCAAGGACCTGGTTGAAGGTCCCCCGGCCGTCCCAGCTTTTCCGGGTTCGGTCGGCGATCCGGGCGGTCGGCGCGTCGAGCGAAAGCCCAATGCTCACGTTGCGGTCTGTCAGGAAGCCGACGGCCTCATCGTCCAGGAGCGTTGCGTTGGTCTGGATGCCGAAGCGAAAGTCATCCCGGTACGCCTCGATACCCGCGAATATCGCCTCCCGATTGAGAAGGGGTTCGGCGCCATGGAAGATCACCTGGGGCAGGGAGCCTTTCGGCAGGGTCCCTTGGAAGTATCGCTTCAGGATATCGAGCGCAGCCAGCAGTTTCTTTACCGGCATGTGGCGACCGTCATGCCGCATCTCCTCTGGGATGTAGCAATAGGTGCAATTCATGTTGCACCGCTCGGTCGGGTTGAAATAGACTGCCGATGGCTTGAGCCCGAACCGCAGCCTATCCATCTCCTGTAAGAAGAGTCTTTTCTTTTTGGCGTAGGCTGCCGGCAGATTGCCCGACAGGAGATCGGCGAGCTTCTCGCGCTTCAACAAAGACCAGAAGGCCGTATCCGCATCGATGACCGCCGCGTAGTCCGCATGTCCGATGTCGATGACTTGAAAGGTGGGGCCATTGCCGGTGTTGACGAAGCGGCCCCGCGAGGGGGCCGCCGCACCTGTGACGCGTTTGCTGTTTGTCGTCACCATTACTTTGCTTTCCTGTCCATCAGGATGTAATGGGAAAGCCCGGTTCCTTCGGCCCTGCAGCCCTTGCGGTAAGCGATCACGTCTCCCCTGACCTGCTTTTTCTGCTTTGTCTCCATGTCCATTCTCCTTTCAGTTCGTTTTTGTGCAACAAAAAAAGGGTTCCAACAAACGCCAAGCGTTCGTCAGAACCCTTTACCATCGGATTCGTGATATTTGCGATTCCAGCAGGTCTTCTGGCTCTCGGGTCATCAACCCTTCAGAAGTCTTCCCACCAGGGTTTTGCCCGGCAGTGACCGGCGTAAAGCCATTCTGAAGAGCCTCGCCGATTACAGCGGCGGGTCCGCCACGGATTTGCACCGTGTTCCGGTGTACTTGAATCAGTTTATATTATAACCGGCACAGAGCGGCAGAGTCAAGTTCTTTCTGCGAAAATAATTGGCACCATCGATAGCCGGAGGTACTCCGAATTTACGCGGCTTATATTCCAGCATTGCCAATACCCGGATAACGTAACGGGCCTTCCTGCATCGATAGTCAGATTTCCCCCGGCATCAAGTTGGGGCATCGATATGTCTGGCCAATTGGGCTGCTCCAGTCTTTCCAGGATCCATTGATCTTCAAAATCTATAAGGCAAGCCACCTCGATCTCGCGGTCCTACATTGATCACTTCCGCATGTTCTACTGCAATACCGCCAGCCAGGGCATTTGTCCCGGAAGGCGCAGATTCCCTTGGTTCCCTCGGAGGAGTGCCGTTCGGCAGGCCGCGATTTGATGTTGCCGTCTTTGCCATCCTGGAATATAGTCCCCGTAACTCGGATATGGAGTCTGACGATGAAAAGGATTGGGTCGATTTTTCTGTTGCTGCCGGCCTTGCTGGCTTTTCTGGCGACCGCGCGGGAGGCTCCTGCGCAAGACCGGACGCCCCTGAAGGCCGTGCTTGTCTTCGATGTGGGTGGCCGGGGAGACGGGGGGTTCAACGATGCCGCTTACAACGGGCTGGAAAAGGCTGTTGCCGATCTGGGGGTGAAGGCCGTTTATGTCGAGTACAAGCGGAACCTTGAACTGGACCGGGCGCTGGCGGAGGCGGCGGTTTCCGACGCCGGGATGATCATCGGTGTTGGGATGGTGTTTTCGGAGAGGTTGACCAAGCTGGCCGCCCAGTATCCCGACAAGCGGTTCGCGTGCGTCGACTACCACGTCAGGTATGACGACAGGGGCCTGATCGAACCGCTCCCCGCCAATCTGGCCGGTCTCACTTTCAGGGAGGAGGAGGGTTCCTACCTGGTCGGGGCGCTGGCGGCGCTGACGAGCAGGACGGGCAGGATCGGCTTCGTGGGCGGCATGGACAATCCGATCATACGCCGGTTTCAAGCGGGTTATCTGGCGGGGGCGAGTGCCGTCCGGCCGGACATCCGCGTGCTGTCCAGATACGCCGGGATCACCGGCCACGCCTTCAACGATCCGCAGAAGGGATACCGGATCGCTGCGGCCATGTACCGGCAGGGGGTGGACGTGATTTATCACGCCTCGGGCCCGACGGGCGAGGGCGTTTTCCGGGCGGCAAGGAAGATGAAACGGCTGGCCATCGGCGTGGACATGGATCAGAGCGCGCAGGCGCCGGGGTTGGTCCTGACCAGCATGACCAAACACGTCGATGTGGCGGTGTACGAGAGCGTCAGGTCCTGCGTGGAGGGAAATTTCTCCGGCGGCCTCAAGAGCTTCGGCCTGAAGGAGAAGGGAGTCGGTTTCGTCTATAACGACGGGAACCGGAAACTGATCCCTGCCGGTGTCCTCGACCGGGTTCTGGCGCTTCAGGAGAAGATCGTTGCCGGGGAGGTGACGGTTCCCGCCGTGGTTCCGCATCGGCCCGTGCATTCCCGAAAGGAGCTGCGTGATCTGCTCTCAACGCTGCACACGGAGATCCAGGGGGCGCTGGACAGGCTCGACGGCGATCTCAAACGGAGCGCCGGGAAACTTGCCGGCAGAGACCTGAAAGGCGGGGACGCCCGACGCGTGCTCAAGGAACTGTACGGGGCGAACCCTTACCTCATCGACTGCGAAACGGTGAGCGACCGGGGGATCATGCTGGCCGTGGAGCCGCCCGAACACCGGGCCTCCGAAGGCGCCGACATCAGTCGCCAGGCGCACATGGTCCGGCTGTTCAAAGCCCATCGGCCCGTCCTGAGCGGGTCATTCCGCTCCGTCGAGGGCCCCGACGCGGTCGTCATCCATCATCCCGTATTTTCCAAGGAGCGCCGGTTCGCAGGGTCGGTGTCGGGGCTTTTTGCCCCGGAGTATCTGCTCGCGGACGTCGTCGGACCGGTTGCGACCAACCTGCCGGTCGACATCTTCCTGATGCAGACCGACGGCTTGGTCATCTACGATGTGGATACAGCGCAGATCGGCCGCAACGTGTTTACGGATCCCCTGTACCGGCCCTTTCCGGATCTGATTGCCCTGGCCCGGAAAGTCGCGGCCAGGAAGGAAGGAACCGGCGTTTACCGATTCTACCAGCAGGGCGGCAAGACGCCGGTGATGAACGTGGCTTACTGGCGGACCGTTTCCCTGCACGGGGTGCCGTGGCGGCTCGTAATCACCTGCGAGAGGGAGAGCCTCGAAAAGAGATGATACTGAGGGTGGCTTTCCGTCATTTGCCACGGCCGGCCTTCTGGACCATGTTCAGCCGGTATTGCACGTAGGCGTCGCGGATTGCCACATAGGGATCAATGGCCGCTTCCTTGAGCGATTCGTAATCGCCGATCCTGAACGAGGTCCCGTTTACCTTCTCATATCCTCTAACCGCTGCAGTAGCGAACCAAGGGTCGAGGTAGGTCAGGGGGTGCAGGAAGAGGTCGCCGACCGCCCCCACCGTATCCCGCGGGCTGGAAGGACCCAGGACGGGCCAGTTGATGAAGAAACCCTGCCCGAGGCCGTAGCCTCCCAGGGTTTGTCCAAGGTCCCGGTCCCGCCGGGCGAGGTTGACCTCCTCGTGCGAGGCGGGATCGAACAGTCCGCCGGCCCCGCAGGCCGTGTTGAGAAGGAAACGCCCGAGCTCGGTGGCGGCTCCACCCAAGTCGGCCTGGAGCAGCGCATTGACGAAACGGATCGGGAAGGCAAGGTTCGTGAAAAAATTCTTCACGCCGATTCGCGCGACTTCGGGAACCACCTTCGCGTATCCCTGAGCCACTGGTTTGAGCAGCCAGAAGTAGAGCTTGTCGTTGAAGTGATACATGGCCCGGTTGAAGGGTTCGATCGGATCTGCGATCGTTGGGGGCCTCTGTTTTGCCTCCTCCTCGCCGGTGTCGATGTAGGCGTCTGCCTCGATTTCGTCTTTTTCAGGGATGGCCGGCAGTGCGGAAAGGTCCGCGGGGTGCGGTTTCGGAGCTTGCTCTGCGGCGGCTGGTGCTGGAGCCACAGCGGCCGGCACGGGGTCCGGAGGGACCGGCCGGGGCGAAGCAGGAGACTGATGGGCGCACCCCCCCGCCAATAGGGCGCACAGCAGTGCCGGAACCAGCCATGGCCCCGCGGTGAGCCGGGTCTTCCGTCCAGTCTTGTCCCGATGGCCCGTCATCGCTTAGGATCCCTTCACTTTTTTCCGAAGGATCTCGATCAGCTGCGCGGGCGTGTTCTTGGCTAGGATGTCGTTGAACTGAGTACGGTAATTCAGGACCAGGCTCACGTTTTCGATGACCACGTCGTACACCTTCCAGGCATTGTCCTTCAGGAGCACCCGATAAATGATGGGGATTTCCTTCGAGGCGGTCACGACCTTGGTCTGAACCTCGGCCTGGGTCCCCGAGACCATGACTTCCCGATCGAAGACGATCTTCTCGTCGGTGTAGGAGAGGATTCGGTCGATATAGGCCTTTTCCAGGACCTGCCGGAAAAGGACGACGAATTCCTTGCGCTGCTCGACGTTCAGGCTGTTCCAGTTCCTGGACAGGGTGCGCTTCGAGAGTTCGACGTCGTCGAACAACTCGTTGTAGATCAGCCGGAGCTTCTCCTTTTTGATCTCCTTGGCCGCCTCGGCCTTGAGTTTGGGGTCGCGCAGGACCTCCAGCCCTTTGTTGACG
>CAYOGU010000119.1:0-10355 GCA_964403345.1 uncultured Syntrophus sp.
ACCATCTCCTTGAGAGCACTCAAGGCATGGCGGGGGTAGTCCGACGCCCAGGACAGTTCCCGGCCCGCATCAACGCAGCCGTATTTGAAATCGGGCAGGTAGATGTCGACCATCCCTTCGACGAGACGGAGGATCTTCTCCCGCTCATACCCCCCGCAATTGAAGACCAGGGGAAGGCGAAGTCCCTTCTCACGGGCGATCCTAAGCGCCGCCATGATCCCCGGCAGGTGGGGGGTCGGCGTGACCGGTTCGATGTTGTGGCAGCCCATTTCCTGAAGCTCCAGCATGATACCGGCGAGTTCCTCCTCGGAAACAGGACGCCCCGCCGGGCTATGGCTGATCTGATGGTTCTGACAGTAGACACACCTCAGATTGCAGGAGGAAAAGAAGATCGTCCCTGCGCCGCGCCGCCCCGAGAGGGGCGGTTCCTCGCCGTGGTGGGGCAGGGCCGAATTCATCACCATTCCCTCGCCCAGCCGGCAGAACCCCTTTCCCTCGGCGGTCCGGTCCACACGGCACATCTGCGGGCAAAGGACGCACCGCTCCAGGGACTTCTTGAGAAACCCGATCCTCCGGCCCCACTGCGACCGCTGCATGACCCACCCCTCCTCTGTCCTATTCTCTACAGAGGACACCCAGGGCTGTCAAGGCCCTTCCATCCCCAGGGGTGTCTCAGTCTGGCATGTCGGACCAGAAAACGGCCTTAGAGGAAATTCGCCCGGCTTCAGATTCGATCGACCACATCCTTGAGGCGGCCGCTGGCGATCAGGTCCAGGAACTCCTCGCCCAAGGGAGCCGCCAGTTCCACGGTCCGGCGCCAGTTCGCGATCCGGGTGGTCGGGTCATCGATGAAGGTCTCAAAATCGCCCCGGTCCGGTATCCGGCCACCCGGAAGCTTCTCCAAAAAGGCATCGGACGGATAAACCATGACAACCGAATCGAGGACCGACTCCGGGGGGCGCCGCCTCTTGAGCTTTTTGTCCATCCAACCGGGCACGATCCGTTCCTGATGGTGAAAGAAGAGCGTCAGCCCTCCGGTGCGCGTCCCGTAATCCTGGTTGATGTGATAGTCGATCAACCCCCCGTCACGGTAGATCCCGTCCGGGGCGCCGAAGATGTCGCGGACACCCTCGACCGCAATAGGGATGGCACCAGAAGCGATCACGGCGGACTTGAAGTTGGCCTCGGACAGGGCGATGAAGCGGCCGCGGAACCCTTTGGCCAGACAGAAGTCAGGGGGGTGGGGACCGTAGAAGAAAACAACGCGCTCGGCAAAACGGTGGATCACCGAGGGATGTATCCCGTTGGCCAGGAAGCAGAGAAGAAACCCTGCCCTCTGAATCGAAGGATGCCTGGAGGCAAGCAGGTGTCCGGTCCGGCAGGTGAGGACCGCCAGGCGGTACCGCTTGCTGGATAGGGCAAAGGGAAGGGCGTCGTCCTCAATGTAGGCGTTGACGATCCCGACCAGGGACTGGAGGACCGTTTCCGGGGTATCCATCCGTCCGTAGGTCGCCCCGATATAGGCCTCGACGAGGGTGTCGTAGCTCTTGAGAGCTTCCGGCTGAAGCCAGGCGGCAAAACGCCAGGCGCCTGCCGAGGCACCAACCAGCCAGACCGGATAGGTCCTGCCCAGGATCTCCTCCTTCAGCAGGGTCCGATCAAAGCCGCTTGCCACCAACCAGCGGGGTCCTCCCGCAGGGCCGAAATAGGTCCCGATGCCGTCCAGGTTAAAGCCGCCGTCCCGGATGATCTCATAGGCCTTCCGGCCGGCCCTGACGCGGATGTTCTCCATGCTCCCCTTTCCCATGGCGGGAACCATCTCGCCACAACCTGGAAACAGCCCCTGCGCCGGCGAGCCCCCTGCAAATGGCCTTGACAGGGTCCCGCCCGTCTTGTAGATTACCTTAGCCCACCGCCTTGGAGATGGCGGTTCTTATACAAATATCGCTCAATTTGTCAACGTCTAAGATGGCATGGAGGCCGGGCACCGAAGGCCCATCATCGAACCGAAGGTTTTGAACATGGATATCCGGTCCAAGATAATTCGGATGGGGCAGGAAGCCCGGGAGGCCTCCAGGATCCTGGCCCGTACCCCGACCGATCTCAAGAACAGGGCGCTTTTGGCCATGGCGGATAAACTGGTGGCCCGGAAGGATCTCCTCATACGGGAAAACGCCCGGGACCTCGCTTCGGCCCGCAGGCAGGGCCTCTCCAAGGCCATGCTCGACCGCCTCACGCTCACCGAAATCACTATCGGCGGGATTGCCCGAGGCCTTCGCGAGGTGGCCGCGCTCCCCGATCCGACGGGACGGATCTCCTCCATGGAGCGGCGCCCCAACGGCATTCTTGTGGGCCGGATGCGGATCCCTCTCGGGGTGATCGGCATCATCTACGAATCCCGGCCGAACGTCACCGCCGACGCAGCATCCCTCTGCCTGAAATCCGGCAACGCCGTGATCCTCCGGGGAGGGTCCGAGGCGATCCATTCGAATCTCGCCATTGGCGCGATCCTCCAAGAGATCCTCAGGGATCTGGCCCTGCCCGAAACGGCGATCCAGATCGTCGATACGACCGACCGGGGGGCCGTCCACGAGATGCTCCAACTCGAGGAGTTCATCGATGTGATCATCCCCCGCGGTGGGGAGGAGTTGATCCGTGCCGTCGTCAGGGACTCCCGGATCCCGGTGATCAAACATTACAAGGGAGTCTGCCACGTCTTTATCGACGAAAGCGCTGATCTGGACATGGCCGTCCGGATCTGCATGAACGCCAAGACCCAGCGGCCCGGGGTGTGCAACGCCATGGAGACGCTCCTAGTCCACGAGGCGGTCGCCGTTGCGTTCCTGCCGAAAGTGGCCGCAGAACTGGGAAAGGCGGGCGTCGTCCTGAAGGGTTGCGAGCGGACGCGCGCGATCCTGCCCGATATCGAGACCGCCACGGAGGAAGACTGGTCCCGGGAATACCTGGATCTGATCCTGTCGGTGAGGGTCGTCCGCGATCTGGACGAGGCGATCGGCCACATTGAACGGTACGGCTCGCTCCATACCGAGGCGATCGTGACTACCCATTACGAACGGGCGCAGCGTTTCCTGACCGAGGTCAACTCCTCGACGGTCCTGGTCAACGCCTCCACCCGCTTCAGTGACGGATTCGAATTGGGGTTGGGGGCCGAAATCGGCATCAGCACGACCAAGCTCCACGCCTTCGGACCGATGGGGCTCGAAGAACTGACGACGTCCAAATTCGTCATCTACGGAAATGGACAGGTGAGGACATGACGGCTTGGCCACCGCGCCTGAGGACCTCTGACCAACTGTCCCATTCTCGTTTTAGAATCTGACGGGGGCATGAGAACATGAAATGGGGTTTATTCGGGGGAACCTTTGATCCCATCCACATCGGACATCTGCGATGCGCCGAGGAGATGATCGAACTTTTCGACCTGAACCGGATCGTCTTCGTCCCGGCCGCCCGGCCGCCGCACAAGATCAACGCCGCGATCACCCCCTTCTACCATCGGGAACAAATGATCCGTCTGGCCATCGAGGGGAATCCGAGCTTCTCTTTCTCCGATGTGGAAAACAGAAGGGGAGGAACCTCCTATTCCGTTGAAACGGTGGAGTACGTCCTGGACAAGTACCGTCTGGAAAACCTCGATCTCTACTTCATCCTCGGCCAGGACGCCTTTCATGCCATCCGGACCTGGAAGGACTGGGAGCGTCTGCTCCTCCTGTGCAACTTCGCCGTGATGACCCGCCCCGGTTACGACAACCAGGGTCTGGGGACGATCCTGACGGAGGGGTTTGCCTCCCGGTTCACCTATGACGAATCGATCAAGGGGTTCCGCGGGCCCACCGGAAAGGTGATCTACTTCCGCGAGGTCACATTCCTGGACATCTCCTCCAGCAAGATCCGCCAGCGGGCCAAGGAGGGCAAGGCCATCCAGTATCTGGTCCCCGACGAGGTCCGCCACTACATCATCAAAAACTCCCTCTACCGGGAGGTCTGAGCCTCGAGGGCCGTTCCCCATCCCATTCGGCGGCCATCCGTCGCGAGATTCAGGACCCGCCCGCCGTCAGAGCGGCATACAGTTCCTCGTGCAGGGGGATCGGGACCCCGAGGGACCGGCCAGCACGGACGGCATATCCTGCGAAAAGGTCGAGTTCCGTGCGCCCCCCTTTGGCGAAGTCGAGCTGCAGCGACGATTTGGTCTCATGGGGAAAGCGCTCAACGGTCGCGATCCCCTTCTCCACGCTGTCGGCCGGGAGCCGGATCCCCTTGGCCCGGGCAAGGCGATCGACCTCCGCCATCAGCCCCCGGACCCTGTCCTTAAGCTTCGGGTCCGCCATCACATCGCCGAAACAGAGCCCCGTGAGCGACGTCAAACCGGCCATGGGGCTGACGAAAAGGTATTTCGTCCAGAGTGGGACAGCAATTTCGGCCGACAACTCCGCCTTGATCCCGGCCTCCCGCAGTAGGGCCTCCACTGGCCGGTACGGCTCGCATTGCCCATCGTCGGGGCCGAAGATGAGCTGACAGCTCCCCCCTACCTGGCGGACGACACCGGGCCCCTCGATGAAGGCGGAGATGTAGACGCCCCCACTCAGGACCATGCCCTTGGTCAGGAGCGCGCGAAGCCGTTCGGCAATGTCAACGCCGTTCAGGACGGGCAGGACCACTGTCCCGTCATGCAGGAGCGGGCCGATGGCCGCGGCGGTCGCCTCCAGGTCGTAGCCCTTGACGCAGAGGAGCACCAAGTCACAGGGTCCGGCCTCAGTCGGCCGGTCCGTGGCCAGGTCGGGCGCAACCCTGTATTCTCCTTCCACCGTCTTGAGGCACAGGCCGTCCCGCCGGATCGCATCCAAGTGCACCCCGCGGGCGATGAAGACCACGCCGTGCTCCCTTGACCCGGCATACCGCCGGGCAAGCATCCCGCCGAAGTATCCCCCTACCCCCCCGAGCCCCATGACGGCCATGCGCATATCCCGCCCTCCTCAATCGATCCGCCTTCGGTCCTGCAACCCCTTGCAGGCATCGGTCATCCGATCCACCGGAAACCTTGCGAAATTTGCAGGACCCAGCCGCTCATTTTATGTTTGGCACAGGCCCGGCATTCTTTCAACCCCTTTATCGCCCTCTGGCTTCCCATCCCGACGGATTTGGTCCTGTGGGGAAGGGAGAAGATTTTCATTGACAGGCCCCTGGATTAGATATAAATTATAAAGTATAAATAATGGCCGTTGTTCCACCAGCGATCACCGGCCGGCGGAACCCCAATCCCTGATCATGAGAGAATAATACCATGGAACATCCGATCCTTCGTGAAAAAGCCTATGTCGCCATCAAGGAGAAATTGCTTCATCGGGAAATCCAGCCAGGCGAACGGATCCGGGAGGATCTCCTCGCCCAGGAGGTCTCCATGAGCCGTACCCCGGTCCGGGAGGCCATCAGCCAGCTGACTTCGGAGGGCTTTATCGTCAGCCTTCCCCGCAAGGGCCTCTTCTGTGCAAACATCACCTGCGAGGAGATGCTCGATTTCCTGAAGATCCGCGAGGCACTTGAGGTGCTTGCGATCCGGGAATGTGTTCAGAGGGCCACGGATGAGGATATCGACCGGCTGGGAACCTTGCTGGAATCCTACCAACAGGCGATGACCTCGGGAACCCGCCGGGAGGCCAGCGACCTCGACAGCCAGTTCCACATGGCCATCGCCGAAATGTCCAAGAGCAGGAAGCTGATTCGCTTCATCGGTGAAATCGGAGACTTCATGTGCCTCGCCCGGGCCAAGGAGCGTCCCGACCTCACCCCCAAGGAGAAGGACCTCTCCATCCGCCAGCACCGGGCGATCCTGGAAGCGATCCGACGGCGCGACATCTCCCGTGCAGAGGAAGCGATGCGGACCAACATCCTGGGAATGAAGCGAAAACTGGGACTGGAGGAGAAACTCGACGGCTAGAGCCGCCTTACCCGGTGTATCCCCGCCCCTCGCCCATCCACCGGGCAGGAGGGCAGGCTACGCGGGGTCGTTACGAAGGGGATCGTCCCCTCATTACACGACGGAGGTGTTTCCTTGACCAAGATCATCGACCTGTCCCACATCATCGAACCCGGGAAAGCCGGCCGCAAATTCAACCTGGAGATGGTGGGGGCCGAAACAGTCAACCCCAACGTCATCCGGCTGGAGAACCAATGGTACATCATGCACAATATCGGCATGGTGAGCCATATCGGCACCCATATCGAAGCCCCCTTCCACATTCTCAAGGACCAGGCCGACCTGGCCGCCATCCCCCTGGAAACGCTGATGGGGCCCGCCGTCATCCTCGACCTCAAGGGCCGGCCCGCGAAGGCCCCCATCGGCATCGCCGACGTAAAGAAGGCCGCCGAGAAGGCCGGGGGCATCCATCCCGGCGACATCGTCTTCGGAAACCTCGGACTGGGACCTTTCTACGGCACCGATCGATACGGGGGCAATCCCTATTTCCCACCGGAAACCATCGCATGGTTGGCCGGTCAGGGCATGAAACTCATGGGCGTCGACGCCGGCGGCGTGGAGGTGCCGGGCAGCAAGGAGCACGTGAGCCATCATGCGCTCTTCAGCCGCGGGATCCCCCTGATCGAGAACCTGGCCCATCTGGATCGGTTATCGAAATCCCGGGTTCGGGTCTACGCCCTTCCCGTTGCCGTACGAACGCTGGAGGCCTTTCCTGTCCGCGTCGTCGCAGAAGAGGAATGAGCGCCGCCATCCGTTTAGCCTTGGACAAACCATTGAGGAGGACACCATGAAATCTGCATGCCGAGTCACCGTCGTTCTTTTCGCCTTCATGATCACCGCCCTGTGGTCGGGGGCCGACCGCGCAGCCAACGCCGCATCGAAACCCTACCCGGACAAGTCCCGGTCGATCAACTTCATCGTGGCCTATCCGCCCGGAGGGGGCACGGATACGACCGCCAGGGTGATGACGCCTCTCCTGGAAAAGGAGATGGGGCTCCCCGTGACCATCATCAACAAAGGGGGCGCCGGCGGACAGTTGGGCTTCACCGAGATCGCGCGGGCCAAACCGGACGGCTACACCATCGGATACCTGATCCTCCCGACAGTCATCACGATCTACCTCGACCCGGACCGCAAGGCCGTCTTCTCGAAGAAGAGCTTCGACCTTCTGGCCATGCAGGACAGCGATCCCGGGGTAATCGCCGTCAAGGGGGACAGCCCCTACAAGACGATGAAGGAACTCATCGATGCGGCCAAGGCCAAGCCCGGCACGATCCGGGCCTGTACCTCGGGGATCATGAGCGACGACCACATCGCCGCGATGATGACCGAGCAGGTCGCCGGCGTGAAGCTCGCCATCGTCCACTTCGACGGCGGCGGTCCCTCCCGGACGGCAGTCCTGGGAGGCCACGTGGAGATCTACTACGGAAACGCCAGCGAGATCCGTTCTCAGGTCAGCGGCGGCGAACTCAGGATCCTCTCGGTGATGGACAAGAAGCGGAGCCGTTTCTATCCCGACGTCAAGACCGCCGAGGAACAGGGCTATCCGATCTTCTCGGGGGTCCATCGCGGCGTCGGCATGCCGGCGGGAGCGCCTCAAGAGGTCCGCGACACCCTGGTCAAGTCCCTAAAGAATGTCATCACGAGCGACGACTTCACCAAGCGGATGGAGAAGATCCTGTACGACACCCTCTACATGGACCCGCAGAAGTACTCCGCCTTCTGGTCGGATTACGAGACCGGGGCCAAGAAGTGGGTTGAAATGGGAAAGCAGAAATAGGCACGATCCCCATGAGCATGAAGCGTCCCTATCAAATCACCGGCACGGTGCTCCTCCTCCTGGCGGCCTTCATCGCCTGGGAGGCGCTGAAACTGAAGTTTTACACCCACCTGGGACCGGGGCCGGGATTCTTTTCCCTCTGGCTCGCCCTGCTGCTGGGTGGCCTGGCGGTGCTGATGATCCTCCAAGCCACCTTCCGCCGGCCAGACCCGATGCCAGAGGATTTCTTCCCCTCCCGGACGGGCTTCCTGAAGATGGGGGCGATCCTGCTCGCCCTAGTCGCGACCACGGCCATGCTCGAGGTTTTTGGCTTTGCCCTGACGATGTTCGGCGTTTTCGTTTTTCTGCTGTGTACCCTTGGACGGCCGGGTTGGATCGTCACCCTGCTGGTATCCACAGGGGGCAGTTTCGGCGTCTATTACCTCTTCGATCGATGGCTGAGGGTCCAGCTGCCGACGGGAATTTTCGGCTTTTAGATTCATCCTTGCGGCAGGAGGGAACGTGGAAAGTCTGCAGTTGTTGTTGGGCGGGTTCGCAACCGCCATCAAACCGACTTATCTGCTCTTTGCCCTGATCGGGTGCACGATGGGGACCCTCATCGGGGTGCTGCCGGGGATCGGACCCGCCGCCGGGACGGCGATCCTCATCCCGGTCACGGTGGCCATGGATCCCACGGCCGCCATCATCATGCTTTCAGCGATCTATTACGGCGCCATGTACGGGGGGACGATCACCTCGGTCCTCATCAACACGCCGGGCGAGGCGGCTTCGGTGGTCACCTGCCTCGACGGATACCAGATGGCCAAACAGGGGCGGGCCGGTTCCGCACTGGCGGTGGCGGCGATCGGTTCGTTCATCGGGGGGACCTTCGCCACGATGGGACTCGTCCTGGTCGCCCTGCCCCTGACCCGCCTGGCCCTCAAATTCGGCCCGCCCGAGTTTTTCGCCCTGATGGTCGTGGGGCTGTCTCTCGTAACCGGGCTCGCAGGCCAATCGCTGCTCAGGGCCCTGATATCCGCGGTCCTGGGCCTGCTCATCGCCCAGGTGGGGGTCGATCCCGTCATGGGCGCACCCCGCTTTACCTTCGACCGGATGGAACTCCTCGACGGGTTCGGGATCGTCCCGGTCGTCATGGGCGTCTTTGGCATCGGAGAGATCCTCCTCAACGCCGAAGCCCGATCCGGGAGCATCTTTTCCACTCAGATGAGGACCCTCATTCCCACGCGCAAGGACATGAGGGATTCCGCCCTGCCCATCGCCCGGGGGACCGGAATCGGCTTTCTGCTCGGCCTCATCCCCGGCGTGGGGGCGATCGTCCCCACCTTCATCGCCTATGCGGTCGAGAAGAAGCTGTCCAAGACCCCGGAGAAGTTCGGGAAGGGGATGATCGAGGGGGTCGCCGGTCCGGAAACGGCCAACAACGCCTATGCCAATGCGGCGCTGATCCCGCTTTTCACACTCGGGATCCCAGGCTCTCCGACCACGGCCATCCTGATGGGGGCCTTCATGATGAACGGACTCCTCCCCGGACCGGCCCTCTTCAAGGATCACGGGGATTTCGCCTGGGCCGTCATCGCCAGTCTCTATATCGGGAACCTGATCCTGGTGGTCCTCAACCTGCCGCTCATCCCCCTATGGGTGGCCGTCCTGAAGATCCCCTACGCCATTCTCACGGTTCTGGTCTTCGGGTTCTCCGTGGTCGGCGTATACAGTCTCAACAGCAGCGTCTTCGACGTTGGCGTCATGCTCGCATTCGGCCTATTGGGCTATACCTTCCGGAAACTCGATATCCCCCTCGCGCCCATGATCCTGACAATGGTCCTGGGCCCTTTGATGGAACGGGGACTGCGTCAGTCCCTTGAGATGTCCCAGGGGGATATATCAATCCTGGTCACCAGACCGATATCGGCGACCCTGCTGGCCATTGCGGTCGTGGTGATCGTGACCTCGGCATTCCGTGCCTTCTCCGCGGTCAAGGGAGAAACCCAGGTCTGAGAAGTGCCCCCGGCCTGCCAGGCCCAGGCGTCTGCGGAGCCGTTCCGAGATCTCCGCTGCGGGAAGGCCCATGTAAAGAAACGGTAAGACCTCTCATGATCACGGATATCCATGACCCCAGCGCAACGTAAAAAAACCGGGCCGGATCCCTGCCCGGAGAGGACGGCCGAACAGCGTGACGTCTCCGAATCGGGAAGGAGGCCAGCCCTGATCGCGCCTCCCGGGGCATGCGACTGCCATATCCATGTCTTCGGCCTCCGGGAACGTTTTCCGCTCGCCGCCGATGTGGCCTACACACCCGATGAGGCACCGCTCGAGTCCTACCTGGCCCTCCGCCGCCGTTTAGGCATCGAACGCACCGTTGTCGTCCAGCCGAGCATCTACGGCACCGACAACGCCTGCACCCTGGAGGCCATTGCAGAGATCGGGTCGACCGCCCGCAGGGTGAGCTGGTTGGCGGCCTTCTTGCCGGGCCAGTGGTACGGGATGAACACGGTGTCGGGTCGGATCGTGTTGACCACGGCGGCGGGCAGGGTGATCTCGCCTCGCCGCGAGCTGACGGTGACCTGGTCGCCGTCAGCGATG
>CAYOGU010000120.1:0-10135 GCA_964403345.1 uncultured Syntrophus sp.
AGGACGCCCTGAACGCGACCCGCGCGGCCGTC
Source organism: uncultured Syntrophus sp. (assembly GCA_964403345.1). GTDB lineage: Bacteria > Desulfobacterota > Syntrophia > Syntrophales > UBA5619 > JAKAFS01. The sequence continues at coordinate 33 of CAYOGU010000120.1, forward strand.
GAAGAGGGGATCGTCCCCGGCGGCGGCGTGGCCTACCTGCGGACCCTGGCGGCCCTCGACAAGATGAAGCTCGAGGGCGACGAGGAGGTCGGCGTCCGGATCATCAGGAGGGCCCTTGAGGAGCCCCTCAAGATGATCGCCAGCAACGCGGGCCTCGAAGGGAGCATCGTGGTGGAGAAGGTCAAGGAGAAGAAAGGGGCCTTCGGTTACAACGCCCGGACCGATCAGTACGAAGACATGATCGCCGCTGGCGTCATCGACCCGACGAAGGTGACCCGTTTTGCCCTGCAGAACGCGTCCTCCGTGGCCTCCCTCATGCTGACCACCCAGTGCATGATCGCCGACAAGCCCAAGGAGGAGTCGCCGATGCCGGCCATGCCTCCGGGAGGCGGCGGATACCCCGGCATGGGGATGTAAGCGGGAATTCCCCGGTTCCAAGGTGAAGCAAGCAAGTCAGGCCCCCTGTCCTCTTAAGGACGGGGGGCCTTTTTATGTGCGCGCCTTGGGCGATGGCCGTCATGGGGGAGCCCGGCTTCCGGCTCAAAGGGGGATGTGTCCACTTCCTCGGATCGGGGCCCACCCTCCAGGCAGTCTCTCGCGGCAGGTCCTTTTCTGTTTGTAATATTTTGTTATGATTAGAGAAGGATACATTGGCGCGCTGAGACATTCCGTCACGGCGGTCAAAGAGGTGCTTGAAATGGCTATCCGTTTGTGGTAATTTTCCCCGCTATTTACAACGATATTCCATCTTGAGGAGCGTTTCCATGGATTACAAGGAGAGTTTGAACCTGCCCAAGACCGATTTCCCCATGAAGGCCAATCTGGCCAAGCGGGAACCGGAGATGCTGGAGCACTGGGAGCGGATGCAGATCTACGAGCGGATCCGCAAGGACGCCAAGGGCCGCAAGCCTTACATCCTCCACGACGGCCCTCCCTACGCCAACGGGAACATCCACCTGGGAACGGCGCTCAACAAGATCATCAAGGACATCCTGATCAAGGCCCGGAACATGACCGGCCGGGACAGCGTCTACGTCCCCGGCTGGGACTGCCATGGCCTGCCGATCGAGCACCAGGTGGACAAGGAGCTCGGCGAGAAGAAAGCCGGGATGTCCCAGACCGAAAAACGGCGCGTCTGCCGAGTCTATGCCGAGAGGTACGTGGGAATCCAACGCGACCAGTTCAAGCGCCTGGGGGTCTTCGGCGAATGGGACCACCCCTATCTCACCATGAGCTACGACTACGAGGCGACGACCGTCGAGGAATTCGGGAAGCTCTACCTGGCCGGCAGCGTCTACAAGGGCAAGAAGCCCGTCTACTGGTGCGCTTCCTGCAAGACCGCCCTGGCCGAGGCCGAGGTGGAGTACCACGATCACACGACGCCGTCGATCTACGTCAAGTTTCCCCTCGTCTCCGACATCGCCGAACGCGTGCCCGAGCTGACCGGCCAGAAGGTTTCCGTCGTGATCTGGACGACGACCCCCTGGACGATCCCGGCGAATCTCGCCATCGCCCTCCACGAGGAGTTCCGCTACGTGGCCGTGAAGGTCCAGGACGAGGTCCTGATCCTGGCCAAGGAGCTTTTGGATTACTGCCTGGACGCCTTCGGCCTTAGGAATGCCCCCCACGAGATCCTCGCTGAATTCCCCGGTGCCGTCCTGGAAGGGCTCAAGTGCCGCCACCCGATGATCGGGCGGGAGAGCCTCCTGATCCTGGCTCCCTTCGTCACCCTCGACGCCGGGACCGGCTGCGTTCACATCGCTCCGGGTCACGGCCAGGAGGACTACGAAATCGGGATGCAGTACGGCCTGGACAACTACGCCCCCGTGGACGACGACGGGCGCTTCACCCGCGACGTCCAGGAGTTCGCCGGCCGTTTCGTCTTCGACGCCAACGACGCGATCAACGCGAGGCTCAAGGAGATCGGCGCCCTCCTCGGACAGGTGGAGATCCAGCACACCTATCCCCACTGCTGGCGCTGCAAGCAGCCGATCATTTTCCGTTCCACGGAGCAGTGGTTCATCTCCATGGAGAAGAACGACCTGAGGAAGAAGGCCCTGGCCGCCATCGACCAGGTAGCCTGGATCCCGGCCTGGGGTCGCGACCGGATCCACGGAATGGTCGAGAACCGCCCCGACTGGTGTATCTCCCGCCAGCGGCTCTGGGGTGTGCCGATCACGATGTTCTACTGCAAGGAGTGCGACCGGGAGCTCCTGACGCAGCCCATCATCGAGAACGTCGTGGGCCTGGTCCGCGAGCACGGCGCCGACGTCTGGTTCGAGCGGGAAGCGAAGGACCTGATGCCCCCCGGGACCGCCTGCCCCGCCTGCGGCGGCAAGGAATTCCGGAAGGAAACGAACATCCTGGACGTCTGGTTCGACTCGGGCGTGAGCCACGCCGCGGTCTTGGAGCACAGGCCGGACCTCTCTTCCCCCTGCGACATGTACCTTGAAGGGAATGACCAGCACCGCGGCTGGTTCCACTCCTCGCTCCTGGAGTCCGTCGGGACCCGGAGCCGGGCCCCCTACCGCAACGTCCTCACCCACGGCTTCGTCGTGGACGGCGAGGGGAAAAAGATGTCCAAATCGGTGGGGAACGTCATCGACTCCCAGACGATTATCGACCAGTACGGTGCGGAGATCCTCCGCCTCTGGGTGGCCTCCGAGGACTACACCGAGGACATCCGGATCTCCGAGGAGATCCTCAAACGCCTCGTCGAGGCCTACCGGCGGATCCGGAACACGGGCCGGTTCATCCTGGGGAATCTTTACGACTTCGATCCGGCCAGGGACACCGTGGCCTATGCCGAGATGGCCGAGATGGACCGCTGGATTCTCCACCGCCTCCAGGAGGTCGTCCGGAGGGTCCGCGAGGCCTACGAACTCTACCAGTTCCACGTGGTCTACACGACCCTTTACAACTTCTGCACGGTCGATCTCTCGGCGCTCTATCTGGACGTCCTGAAGGACCGCCTCTACACCTCGAAGGCAACCTCGGTCGCGCGCCGGTCGGCCCAAACGGCGATGCTGGCGATCCTCGAGGCGATGGCCCGGCTCCTGGCTCCGATCCTCACCTTCACGGCCGAGGAGCTGTGGCTGGCCCTGCCCGCGGTGCCGGGCAAGGCCGAGAGCATCCATCTCACCCAACTGCCGGAGGTGAACGAGGCCTGGCTTCAGCCCGAACTGGCGGAAACCTGGAAGACGCTGATCAGCGTCAAGGGGGAGGTGGCCAAGGCCGTCGAGGCGGCCCGGCAGGGCAAGGTCCTGGGCCATTCCCTGGACGCCGCCGTCGTGATCGGAGCCCCTGAAAAACTCCGTCTGCTCCTGGAGTCCCACCGGGAGGACCTGAAGGCCCTCCTGATCGTCTCCGAACTCACCGTCAGCGCGACGGCGCCGGGAGGGGCCTTGGCCAGCGATGAGATCCCGGGGCTTTCGATCGGCGTGACCCGCGCCAGGGGGGAGAAGTGCCACCGCTGCTGGAACTTCAGCGAGACGGTCGGCGCCAGTGCCGAGCATCCTACGCTCTGCAGCCGGTGCCTGGAGAACCTTTAGGACGCCACACGATCTAGGATGCCGGGGGCCTTGTGGGCCTTGTCGGAAGGGACCTTCGCCTTTTTCGACAGACCCTCAGGGGGAGGGCTGAAGAGGCGCGCCCGACAAAAGGAAATGAGACCCATGCGCAGGAACATCCTCTTTCTGGCAACGACGGCCCTGCTGATCGTCCTGGACCAAGTGACCAAGGCGTGGATCCTCGCCAGCCTGAAGCTCCACGAGGGATTCGCGGTCATCGACGGTTTCTTCAACATCGTCCACGTGCGGAACCCGGGAGCCGCCTTCGGTTTCCTGGCCGGGGCCTCGCCGGCGTTCCGTTCCGCCTTCTTCATCGCCGTGACCGTGGCGGCGGTCCTCCTGATTCTCCACTACCTCCGGCGGACCCGGATCGGGGAAACCTCGCTGGTCTTCGCGCTGGCCCTGATCCTCTCAGGGGCCCTGGGGAACCTGATCGACCGCGTCCGTTTCGGGGAGGTGGTCGACTTCCTGGACGTCTACGTGGGCGCCCATCACTGGCCGGCCTTCAACGTGGCCGACTCGGCCATCTCGACCGGTGCGGCCCTCCTGGTTCTGCTCATGCTCCGCAGGAGGCGGGGGGAGGGAAGCGACACTACTTCATGAACCCCGGAAGGAAAAGGCTGATGGGAGGGAAGAGGATCAGGAGGAGCGCCGTCGTGAAGAGGGCAACCATCATGTTCATCGCTCCCTTAAAGATGACCTGGAGCGGGACGTCCCTGGCCACGCCGGCCACGACGTAAACGTTGATCCCCACCGGCGGGGTGAGGACCCCCATTTCGGCGACCAGGACAATGATGACGCCGAACCAGATGGGGTCGTAGTTGAGGGCGGTCACCACGGGGTAGAAGACGGGGATCGTCAGCATGATCATAGCCAGCGAATCCATCAGACAGCCAAGCATGAAGTAGACGAGAATGATCATGGTGATGATCAGAGAGGGCGGTAGATTCAGCCCTGCCACCCAGCCTCCGACCCTGGTGGGGATCGTGGTCACGGCCAGGAAATGACCGAAGACCGTGGCCCCGGCGACGACGACCATGATCATGCAGGAAATCCGGGTCGTCTCGTTGAGGGCGCGGACCAAATCCCGCCAGCCAAGATGGCCTCCGATCAGGGCGATGCCGATCGTCCCGAAGGCTCCGATGGCCGCGGCCTCGGTCGGTGTGAAGAGGCCGATGAAGAGTCCCCCCATGACCAGGATGAACAGAAGGAAGGTCTCGACCACGCCCGAGAAGGATGCGATCCGTTCATTCCAGGGAGCCTTCGGCGCGGGAACGCAGAGACCGGGCTTGATCCGCGTCCAGATCATGATGGTGACGGTGAAGAGGGCGGCTAGGAGGATTCCCGGTAGGATGCCGGCCATGAAGAGCTTTCCAACCGACTGCTCGGTCATGATGCCGTAGACGATGAAAATGGTGCTCGGCGGGATCAGGATTCCGAGACTCCCTCCGGCGGCAACCACGCCCGTGGCCAGGGCTGGGTCGTAATGGTACCTTTTCATCTGGGGCAGGGCCACCGAGGCCATGGTGGCCGCCGTGGCGCTCGTGGATCCGCAGATGGCGGAGAAGCCCGCACAGGCGCCGATCGTGGCGATAGCCAGCCCCCCGGGGAGGTGGCCCAGGAACTTGTGGGCAGTGTTGAAAAGCCGGCCGCTGATTCCCGTGTAGTGGGCGAGCTGTCCCATGAGGATGAACAAAGGGATGACCGTCAGGTTGTAGGAACCGAAGGTGGCGAAGAAGTCACGGGCGAAAAGGCTCAGAGCGGCTTCCGGAGAGGCCAGGTAGGCGAACCCGGCGATGCCGACGATGGCCATGACGAATCCCACCGGGATCCGGAGAAACATCAGGACGATGAGGACCGCAAAACCGGTCAGGCCGGCGGCGATAGGCGTCATGGCCTCACCGCCTTGGCTGCGGTCCGCAGCGCATCGGTCAGCAGGACCAGGGTCAAAAGGCCGCTGCCAGCGGCGATTCCGTAGATGAAAGGATAGATGGGCATGGTCAGCGTAACAGAAACTTCCCCGCTTTGCCTCAGGTCAGTGCCATAACGGAGACTCTGCCAGGTGAGCAGGCCGAACAGCGCGGCGCCGATCAGGGAAACGGCGGCCTCGATGCCGCTCTGCAACCTCCGGGGGAACTTCTCCACGAGGAGCTCCACGGCGATGTGCCCCTTTTCCAGGGACGTGTAGGCCATTGCGAAGGCGATGACGACGGTCCCCAGGAATCCGACAATCTCGTAAGTCCCGGGGACGGGGCGGCGGAAGAGTCGCAGGACCACGTCTGCACAGGTCAGGAGCATCATGGCGACGATAGCGGCCCCGGCCAGAGCGTTGAAGGCCCGGCTGATCCGCGTGACGGCCTGGATGAGTTTTGCCATGGGTCGATCTTTCCTAATAGAGTCGTGATGCCGCGGGGATTCGGGCCACTGTCCCGAATCCCCGCCCGAACGGGATGATCTTATTTATAGGTCTTGCCGTAGCGCTTGATCATCTCCTCTACTTCCTTGACGGCCTTCTGGGCGGGCAGCCCTTTGGCCGAGACCTCCTTGATGTAGCCGTCCAGGATCGGCATGACCGCCTTTTTCCAACGGGCGTTTTCACTGGCCGAGAGGGGGACGATGGTGTTGCCGAGGCTCAGGCTGTACGCGCGGCCCTCTTCGTCGAGCTGGTCCCAGGCCTTCCCGTGGACGTCGATCCACTGGGCGCTGACCTCCTCTATCGTCTTGCGGACATCGGCGGGCAGTGCGTTCCACTTCTTGAGGTTCATCACCACGAACATGGCCGTCGTGTAGCCGATCCCGCTGCAATCGGTGGTTGCCTTGACCACCTCGGCCTGCTTCCATCCCTTCAGGGTCTCGATGGGCGTGAGGGTCCCCTCGACGACTCCCTTCTGGAGGGCCTCGTAGGTCTGTCCCTGGGGCATGGCCACGGGCACGCCGCCCAGCAACTCCACCACCTTGGCGCTCAGTCCCGTCGAGCGGATCTTCATCCCTTTGAGATGCTCTAGGTTGGCGACCGGCGTTTTCGTGTGCAGGAGTCCCGGGCCGTGGGCATGGATATAGAGGAGCTTGACCCCATCGAGCTCCTTGGGTGTGAACTTCTTGAAGAACTCATTGGCCACGCGGGTGGCCACCCGGCCGTTTGGGTAGCCCATGGGCAGGTCCAGGACCTCCATCAGGGGAAAACGGCCCCGCGTGTAGGCGAAACAGGACATCCCCAAGTCGGAGATCCCCTTGACGACGCCGTCGTAGCACTGGTCTGCCTGGGTGAGCGTACCTCCTGCCAGGACGCTGATCTTGACCTGGCCGTTGGTTCGCTTCTCGACCTCGCGGGCCCAGGCCTCGCCAGCCTTGGCCTGGCCGTGGGTCGCCGGGAAGAAGACGCTGTAGGTGAGGGTGGTGGTTGCGGCCTGGACAGACCCGGCCGGAATCAGGAAAAAGGCGGCCAGCAGCGATGCTGCCGCGAGGTTCGTCCATCGTCTCGTGTTCATAAGTCCTCCTTCTTTCAAATCGGTTTTCCCTTTGTTCCCGAAAGTTTTCTCCGTGCGGCTCGGCCGCGGGGCCGCGGGCACCCTGTCCATCCCTAGCCGCGGGGGGAGGACAGGCCGGGATAGGCGTAAAGGGAGGACGGGATATAATAGAAATTGGCGATCACATAGTACATGTTCAAGGTCCCCCTTTCGGGGATATCCGCCGCAGGGAGCGGCGTTTTTACAATATTAGGATTTTCGGTGACGATTGTCGGGGAAGGCCTGCTTGCCCGTGCCGGGACGGACAGCAGGCATCAATACATATAGGGATGGCAGCAAATGCAGGCAGTGGTGAAACGCTGTAACAATCTCTTCATGATGGCCGTCGCTCGCTCCATGGTGTCAGAAGGGGGACATCTATTAAGTTTTGATCGTTTTGTCAAGGGGTATTTTGTCTGGCATGCTCCTTGAGCTTCTCGATCTCTTCGCGGTATTGATCCGCCTGCGCCTTGACCTGTTCGATTTCCTGGCGGGCCTTTTCCAGCTTCTCATCCTGTTTCTGCCGGTCCTCGCGGATCTTGTCCTGCATGGCATCCAGCCCCACATAGACCGCCAGGACGCCGCCGAGGATCAGCAGGATCGGAATGCCGCCCTTGAGGATGGTGACGAAGTCGATCCACCATAAGGAAAACCCGATCACGCCTAAGATGACGGACACAATGCCACCGATCAACAAGGACATCGTTGAACCTCCTGATCATCCGGGGCTTCCATGGAACCCCGGTTGTGAAAATACGCGGGGGGAATTTCCCCGCCGAACCGCAGGTTTCTACCTGCCGAAGCGGTCTATCTCTTCTAGCATAGAATGGATTTCAAGGCAAATGGAAAGTCTCCTTCGGGGGCGCGGAAAAAAAACTTGCTTAATGACTCCCTTTCGGTTAGCATTCTCAATTCCCCCGCTGGCTTTGAGATCCTTGACGGCCCCGGGGTTATCACGAAGCATGGTGGGTTTTATGGTTGAGCCGAATTTTGACAAGGGAGAGGGGCTGATCCCCGTCGTGGTCCAGGATCACGGAACGGGGGAGGTCCTCATGATGGCCTACATGAACCGTGAGGCCTGGGAAAAAACGCTTGAGACGGGAAAGGCCACCTACTGGAGCCGGTCCCGGCGCAGCCTCTGGCTGAAAGGGGAGACCTCCGGCCATTTCCAACTGGTCCGGGAGATCCGTCTGGACTGCGACGAGGACACGATCCTCCTGAAGGTCGAACAACTGGGCGGGGCCGCCTGCCATACGGGGCACTGCTCCTGCTTCTTCAGGAAATGGTCCGGCGGGGATTTCGAGACCGTCGGGGAGTGTGTCTTTGATCCGAAGGAAGTGTACAAATGAACAAGCTCAAACTGGGGATCCCCAAGGGGAGTCTGGAAGCCAATACCGTGGACCTTTTCAAGAAGGCGGGTTGGCATATCACCTATGACAGCCGGAGCTATTTCCCCGATATCGACGACGACGATATCTCCTGCACCCTGGTCCGCGCCCAGGAGATGTCCCGTTACGTGGACGATGGGACGCTCGACCTGGGCCTGACGGGGCAGGACTGGATCATCGAGAACGAGTCGGATGTCGTGGCCGTCCAAGACCTGATCTATTCCAAGACCTCGATGAGACAGGCCCGATGGGTCCTGGTGGTCCGTGAGGACTCCCCCATCCGGTCCATCGAGGACATGCAGGGCAAGCGGGTGTCGACGGAACTGGTCAATTTCACCCGCCGGTACTTTGCCGAGCGCAACATCCAGGTCCATGTGGAGTTTTCCTGGGGAGCGACCGAGGCGAAGGTCGTCGAAGGGCTCGTCGATGCCATCGTCGAAGTCACCGAGACGGGAAGCACACTTCGGGCCAACAAGTTGAAGATCATCCACGAGCTGATGAAGACCAACACCAAGCTGATCGCCAACCGCGCGGCCTGGAGCGACCCCTGGAAACGGCAGAAGATCGAACAGATCCGGATGCTGCTCAATGGATCCCTCCAGGCGATGGGAAAGGTGGGCCTCAAGATGAACGCCCCCAAGGGGAGCCTCGATCAGGTTTTTGCCCTGCTTCCCTCGCTGAAGGCGCCGACGGTCTCCAGCCTCCATTCGGAGGATTGGTTCGCCGTGGAAACCATCGTGAGCGGAAGCGTGGTTCGGGATCTGATCCCCCGGCTCAAGGAGGCCGGGGCCGAAGGGATCATCGAGTACCCCTTAAACAAGGTCATCTGAAGGAGGTTGGGCCATGCGCAAGGCGACGATCGCCCGGAAGACCACGGAAACCGAGGTCGCTGTGGAGGTCGATCTCGACGGAAAGGGGGAGGGACGGATCGACACCTCGGTCCCCTTTCTCGACCACATGCTGAATCTCCTGGCCCGGCATGGGCAGATCGATCTAACCGTCCGGAGCAAGGGGGACACGGCGATCGACGATCACCACCTGGTGGAGGATGTGGGGATCTGCTTGGGTCAGGCCGTCCGGAAGGCTCTCGGCGAGCGTCGGGGAATCAGCCGGTACGGATCGGCCGTTGTTCCGATGGACGAGAGCCTCTGCAATGTGGCGATGGACCTGTCCGGCAGGCCTTATCTGGTCTGGCAGGCCGAGTTGGGTCCGCAGAGGATCGGGGGGTTCGACCCGGCCCTTCTGAAAGAATTTTTCAAGTCATTCTCGGACCATAGTGGAATCACCTTGCACATCAACCTCATCTATGGTACAAACAGCCACCACATGGCGGAGGCGATTTTCAAGGCCTTTGCCCGTGCTTTCAGGGGGGCGGTGGCCGTCGACGAGCGGATCGAAGGTGTCCTGTCCACCAAAGGATCCCTGGAGGTCTGAGGGCGGCCTCAAAGGGCCGTGATGAATCTTGGGTGCGGGGTGTGGAACGGGCGGAGGGGTGTTTCTCTTCCCCGCGGGGATTCTGTGACCGCCGCCAGAGCCAAGGGGGTTCATCATCGAAAAGCTGATCCGTTTTCCCAAGGGATTTTGCGTCTTTTTTTTCGTCTGCCTGCTTGTGCCCGTGGTGACGGGTTGCCATCACCGGG
>CAYOGU010000121.1:0-10072 GCA_964403345.1 uncultured Syntrophus sp.
TTTCGGCGAGGAAGGACAGGAGGCCCTCAAAGGGGCCCGGGTCCTGATCGCCGGGGCGGGCGGACTGGGAACCGTGATTGCCCTCTACCTGGCCGCCGCCGGCGTGGGGACGCTCCGGATCGCGGACTGCGATTCGGTGGAAGCAAGCAACCTCAACCGCCAGATCCTCCACTGGAGCGGCGATCTCGGGAGGCCGAAGACCCTTTCCGCAGCGGAAAAGCTGACCGCCTTGAACCCGTTGGTCCGTCTGGAGGAGCGCCCGGGGAGGATCGACGGGGCGAGCATCGGCGCGATGGCGGCCGGGTGCAATCTCATCGTCGACGCGATGGACAATTTCCCTACCCGCTATCTCCTGAACCAGGCTGCCCTCGAACGGAGGATCCCCCTCGTTCACGGCGCCGTCCGGGGATTCTACGGCCAGGCCACGACGGTGATCCCCGGCAGGACCCCCTGTCTGCGCTGCATCTTCCCCTCGGGACCGCCGCCGGAGTACTTTCCCATCGCCGGGACGACCTGCGGCGTGATCGGTTCCATCGAGGCGACGGAGGCCATCAAGCTCCTCACCGGCAAAGGGGAACCGCTGGCCGGCCGCATTTTCTTCTGGGACGGGCTGGCCCTGAGAGCCGACACCGTCGCCGTCAAGCCGGACCCGGCCTGTCCGGACTGCGGGTCCCGGGGATAACGATCCTGGTTGCAGGGACAGGGAATCATGGGCGGACGCCGGTCCTTCAATGACGACTTAAACCGCACGCGACAGGAGGACGTTTTGGGCGGCGGCCGGAGGGCCCAGGGAGGCTTCGGGTTGGAATGAAGATCACGCTTAGGTGTTTTGCCGATATCCGGGAGATCCTCGGAGCCAAGGAGCAGGAGCTTTCCCTCCCCGACGGCCAGACCGTCGGGGGGCTTCTGAAGGCCCTCAGCGAGGCCCATCCCCCCCTGCGGCAAAAGCTCTATGCCCCCGACGGGACGCTCCGATCTCACATCACCATCCTCAAGAACGGAAGGGGCATCGCGTCACTCCAGCAGCTGGATACCCCCATCGATCCGGGGGATGTCATCGCCCTTTTCCCATCCCTCGCCGGAGGCTGAAGACCGGCACGTCACCCCCCTCCGGCCTCCGCCTTCAGATGGACGGCGAGCCAGACGGTCTCAGCGGACGGGTCCGTCCTCTCCACCCGGTGGCGGCATCGGGCGGGAATGAGCAGATGGTCCCCGGGGCCGAGCGAGACCGTCGCGCCGTCGGCGAAGCCCAGAAGGGCGCTTCCCCGGACCAGGAGGACCCACTCGTCCCATCCCTGGTCGTACCAGAAGCCGAGCGGCGAGGCCTCTCCCCGGGAAACGATCCGTTCGATCAGGACCCCGCCCCTGCGGAGGATCTCCTCGAAGGCCTCCCCCTGCCCTGGGGGAATTTCGCTGAACAGATTGTGGACCGCAACCATCGGCAACCCTCCCTGGTGATTCATCGATTCTTTCAACGTGATCGACCGCTATTGTTGGCCTTCATATCTTCGATGCCGGAAAAAGCAAGCGTGCCAAGCGTCTCGATGGCCCGTTCTATCCGTTCGGACCAGAAGGCCGCATTAAGGCGGATGCAGTTGCCGTATCTGTCACCGCTGGTAAAAATCGGACCAGGGGCAATGCTGATGCCTTCACGCAGGGCCTTCTCATAAAGGCGGATGGCATCGATCCCGTCCGGCAGTTCAACCCAGAGGAGGAACCCGCCCTCAGGATTGGTCGTCCTCGTTCCAGGAGGGAAATGGCGGCTGACTTTATCCCGGAGGTAAGCGACCTGGCGGGCATAGACACGCTGGATCCGGCGCAGATGATGGTCATAGCCGCCATTGGTCAGAAATTCGGCTACCGCAAGCTGCGTCGGCGACGCGGTCGCGATATTGAAGAGGGCCTTGAGCTTCTCGACCTGCCGGTGAAACCTGCCCGGCGCGATCCAGCCGATGCGGTAGCCCGGCGCCAGGGTCTTGGAAAAGGAAGAACAGTAGAGGACCAACCCTTTTCTGTCGTAGGCCTTGAGCGCCGAAGGACGGTGATGGTTGAAGGCCAGATCGCCGAAGACATCGTCCTCAATAAGAGGAATGTCTCGTCTTGCCAGCATCTCCACGAGATTGCGCTTCTTCTCCTCCGGCATGAGGCTTCCCAAGGGGTTGTTGAAATTTGCAATGTCCACGCAGACATGGACCGGGTTGTTCCGGATGGCGTAGTCGAGGATTTCGATGTTCATGCCCTCCCCCGCCGAGGCAGGGATCTCTATGATTTTAAGCCCCATCCACTGGATCGCATTCAGGAAAGAGTAGTACACGGGAGAGGTGATCGCCACCGTGTCGCCCGGTCGACAAACGGCCTGCAGGGCAAGCATCATGGCTTCCTTGCAACCCGATGTGATGATGATGTCTTCCGCAGACAAAGTGCAGCCGGCATCGAGGGACCGTTTAGCAATTTGGGTGCGCAGGCGCATGAGCCCCTGGGCCGAGCCGTAAGAGACGCTCCAGGTGCGGAAGCGCCGCACTTCCACGGCCAGCATCCTGTTGAGCTTATCCGTAGGCAGCAGGTCAGGGTTCGGCACACCTCCGCCCAGGGGAACCAACGAGATGTCGGCCACGTTGCGCATGACCTGCAGGGGAACATCCCCGATGACGACATTGCTCGGAGCGACAGATTCCCCTGTTATCTTCCTTTCCGAAGGAGGTTCTCTTTCGACAAGCCGCGGGCGCACATAATATCCCGACTGCGGGCGTGATTCGATCACTCCCAGGTTTTCCAGATTGGCATAGGCCTCCATGACCGTGTTGATGCTGACCCGCATCTGTCGGCTTAATTCCCGGAGGGAAGGAATCCGCTCTCCCGGCCTGTAAGTCCCCCTCTCGATCATGGCTCCGATCCGGGAAGCGACCTCTCTGTAAAGCACCTTCTTTTCCGTCTTCGTCGGCATAGTTGATCCCCCACCATCAGCGTATTATCATTTTTAACCAGGTACAGGTACAGTTCGGATCATTTATCACACATACAGAATGTTTTTAAGGCAAATTGTTACCATTTAAAAACTGGTGCGGTGTGCCTGTTGCAATATCCCCGATTGCAGGTATGTTCCATTCAAAACCGGTTTTGACGGGCAAGGAGATTGCGCAAATGTCATCACGAATCAACACGATCAGGTTCTGCATGGCCTATCTGTTGTCGGCCTTCGGCTATGAGTTCATCCTGTTCGTTCTGACCGTTCATGTCTACAACTTAACGGGCAATGCCCTGAATGTGGGGATCTTCATGTCTCTGAGTTTTTTCGCCCGGTTGCTTTCGCCATGCTACGGACTGATCACCGACAGATGCGACAAGAGGAGGCTCCTTGCCTGGGCTTCTTTTCTTATGGGTTCTCTTGCTGTCGTCATGGGATTCGCCGGCAGCATCGCCTGGATTTATTCCTTGTGGTTCGTTGCCTCTCTTCTGGCCATGGTGATCATGAACGTGCGGTCCGTCCTGCGGGTGGAGATCATGGACCGGGACAGCCATCTTTTCGGCAATTCTGTTGTTCTTGTGATCCTCAATACGGCAAGGATTGGGGCTCCATTAATCGGGGGCCTGTTTGCGGCTTTCTGGAGTGCCCGGTCGCTTCTTTATCTGACCGGCGGGATCTACTTCGCAACAACGGCCGCCTGCTTCTTCTTCGAATACGAAAGGATCAACGGAAGCCCGCGGCGAACGGCCAGGTCCATCGTTGCCGATCTTAGGGATGGCGCACGCTTCATTGCCCGGAACAATCATCTCGGTTATCTGGCCATCATGGGGATATGCTGGAGGCTCTTCCTCGGATTGCAGGTGCCTCTCTTCGTCGTGTTCGTGAAATCATTTCTGGAGATGAACGATACCGCCTATGGGTTGTTTTTGGCATCCATCGGCATCGGGAGCATCCTGGGAAGTATTATGGGACCGAAACTGGCGAAAAAAACAGATGCCAAGAAGATGATTAACTTTGGCCTGGGCTCCCATTACCTGCTGTTTGCGCTTTTGGGTCTCACACAAAGCTTTTATTCGGCCCTGGTGCTTGTTTTTGCCGGATTCGTGGTCTTTTATGCCACCGTAGTCGCCATTCACTCGATCAGGGACGAAGTGACCAGGGTGGATGTCCGGGGGCGGGTATATGGTTCGATCAATGCAATCCTAGCGCCTCCTGGAATCATATCAATGGTTGTGGGCAGCTACCTTGCTGGCGTCTTTGGCGTCGAAAAGGTTTTTCTTTGGACCGGCATTTTGGGCCTCGTCAGCATGTTTGCGGTACGGGCCGCCTTGTTCAGGCCGCCGGCTCTACATTGGACATTCGCGGTGAGAGGACGTGTCGAGGGGGCGGCGGATCAGGAGCCGCCCAAACATTCATTCTGGTGAAAGGAGAAGAAAATGGGTATCGTCAACGACATGGTGAAGAAAAGGGCAGAGAATATGCAGCGTCTGAAAGAGGCGGCGCCTAATCTCTCCGACGGGTTTAATGAATTGATGAAGTACTATTACAAAGATGGCGGAATGGAGCGCAGATACAAGGAGTTGATGGCGGTCGCCTGCTCCGTGGCGGCACGGTGTGCGCCCTGCCTGGTCCATCATGCCTACAATGCCGTCAAGGCCGGGGCAACGCGAAAAGAGGTGTTCGAGGCCGCGGAGATCGGCGTGGAATTCGGCGGCGGTCCATCGTTTGTCATTGTAAGGGATAACCTGCCGGAAGTGCTCGACGATCTCGAGACCGCATGAGTGAATTCATGCACAACGAACAGGAAAAACGAATCACTGGAGGCACCTTGACAAACGGTCCCGTTCTGGTTAGGGGATCGCCCTATGGATGACGCGGCAAAGCCCCCTCTCTCCGTCCGTCGCAGCAGGATCTTCTATGGTTGGTGGATCGTCTGTGCCTGTTTCTTCATCAGTGTCTATGTGGGAGTCGTCATCTTCTACGGATTCACCGCCTTCTTCGATCCGCTTGTCAAGGAGTTCGGATGGAGCTACACCCATATCTCCCTCGCCCTGAGCCTCCGGGGTATAGAGATGAGCGTGCTGGCCCCGGCCGTCGGTTTCCTCGTGGATCGCTATGGCTCGCGGCTGCTCTCCCTGTGGGGAGTGATCACGATCGGGACCGGCCTCATCCTGCTGAGCTTGACCCAGTCGATCTGGATGTTCTACGCAAGTTTCATCCTGATCGCTTTCGGGGGCGGCGGCTGCACCGCCGCGCCGTCGTCTTCATGCGGGTCGTCGCCAACTGGTTCCAGCGGAGGATGGGGTTGGCCCTCGGGCTCCTAATCTCCGGGTTCGGCGCCAGCGGCCTTCTCGTCCCCATCATCGTCTGGCTGATCGATGCCTTCGGCTGGAGGCCGGCAGTGGTCATCCTGGGCGTGGGAATGTGGATCATCGGCATTCCCCTGAGCCTGGTCATTCGAAACGGCCCGGAGGAAATGGGGTTCCTGCCGGACGGCGGGAAAGTGGAGCCTGCCGCCAAAGTCGGCCCGGAGACGCCGGTCGGCGACGGGGAGGCGATCTCCTTCCGGGATGCGCTGAAACACAAAGCGTTTCTTCTCATCGCCCTAAGCGAGGGGCTCCGGATGACGGCAGTGGCGGCAGTCGCCACCCACATCATGCCTTACCTGAACCTCCTGCAGATGCCGCGGACAAAGGCGGGGCTCGTTGCCAGGGCCGTTCCCGTCCTAAGCATCGTCGGGCGGTTCGTTTTTGGGTGGCTCTCCGACACCTTCGACAAACGGAACATGACGGCCCTCTCTCTGGGCATGATGAGCCTGGGGATGTTCGCCTTGTGTCGAGTCGATGCTCCCTGGGTCATGGTCCTGTTTCTCATCCTCTTCCCGACAGGTTTCGGGGGAGCGATCACGCTGCGGGGGGTGTTCATACGGGAATACTTCGGCCTGGAGACCTTCGGCCGCATGCTGGGGATCGTCATGGGCTTTTCGGCGGTCGGCGGGATTGTCGGCCCGACATTGGCCGGGTTTGCCTTCGACACCTTGGGGACCTACCGGACCTCCTGGATCGGACTGGGAATCGCCCCCTCCTTTACGGTGCTCCTCATCATGGGCATCGCGCCCAAAAGGAAACCGGCCTGATCCCTCCTTCCCGCGGGCATCCCCTCGAAACGGCCGGCCACGGGGTCTGCAGATCCTCCTGCCTACGGCCTTCGTCTGCCCGCACCGTGCCTAGTAAGCCATCTGCCAGACGCTCTGGTTCGAGGACATGAGGCATATGGTCCCATTCATCTTCAAGGTTACGGTGAAGCTCTGGATGCACTGCGCCGGAGTTCCGGTGCACTTCAGGGGAATGACGCCGAGCTGGGATGTCCCCGAGTAATAAGAGGCATCTATTTCGACGGGGGTCAGGTTCCCGCTTGGCCTGTCGAACGAGGTGCTGTCGTTGGTGTTTATCGGCCCGACGCTGCGCGGAACGAGCGTGCCCCTGATCTCTCCCGACTCCGTCATATGATACTGCAGGACGGTGACCGAAACCGGCGTGTCGCAGTTATTCACGAATGTATAGGTTTGCTTGGCGCAGAAACCCGCGGACGGCGCCAAAAGACAGAGCATGACCAGACCGAACGCCACTTTTTGAATCTTCACGTTTTCCTTCTCCATTCGTTTGTCATTCGCTTTAATTCGGCTGAAATGCACTAACCAAGGATACCAGGGACAATACAACTATGTCAATCCTGGCAGGCTTCGAACCGTCCCCTGTCAAAAAGCGCAGGAAGTCGAAAGCGCCGCCATCCGTGATGGAAGGGGATTTGGGCGATGGCCGTCAGCTCTTTCCCCGGATTTCGACCCGTCTGATCTTGCCGCTGATCGTCTTGGGCAGTTCGGTGACGAACTCGACGATCCGGGGATATTTGTAGGGTGCCGTTACCTTCTTCACATGGTCCTGAAGTTCGGCCGCGAGTTGCTCGCTTGGAGAATACTTCTTCGTCAGGATGACGGAGGCCTTGACGATCTGCCCCCGGTCTTCGTCCGGAACGGCGGTGATGGCGCACTCCATGACGGCCGGATGGGTCAAAAGGGCGCTTTCCACCTCGAAGGGGCCGATCCGGTAGCCCGAGCTTTTGATCACGTCGTCGGCCCGGCCCACGAACCAGAAGTAGCCGTCCTCGTCACGCCAGGCCATGTCGCCGGTATAGTAGACACCGTCGTGCCAGACCTTCCTGGTCAGGGCCTCGTCGCGGTAATAGCCGCCGAACATGCCCGGCGGCAGCCCATTGCGGGTGTAGACGACGATCTGCCCCTCCTCGCCGACCTCGCAGGGGGTTCCGTGCTCGTCGATGAGCCCGATGTCGTACCCGGGCGCCGGTTTGCCCATGGAGCCCGGCTTTGGCTCCATCCAGGGGAAGGTGCCGATCGTCACCGTCAGCTCCGTCTGACCGTAGCCCTCCATGAGCCGGATTCCCGTCATCTCCAGGAACCGGGCGTACACCTCCGGGTTCAGCGGTTCCCCGGCCACGGCGCAGTAGCGCAGCTTCGAGAGGTCATAGGCCCGGAGGTCCTCCTTGATGAAGTACCGGTAGATCGTCGGCGGGGCGCAGAAGGTCGTGACCCCGTAGCGGGAGATGACGGAAAGCAGGTTTTTGGGGACAAATTTTCCGTAGTCGTAGACGAAGACGGCGCTGCCGCAAAGCCACTGGCCGTAAAGCTTTCCCCAGGCGGCCTTGGCCCATCCCGTGTCGGCCACGGTGAGGTGGAGCCCGTCAGCGGAGACGTTCTGCCAATAGCCAGCCGTCAGGATGTGGCCCAGGGGATAGGCGAAGTCGTGCCTGACCATCTTGGGCATGCCGGTCGTCCCGGAGGTGAAGTAGAGGAGGGAAATATCGCTGTTTCGGGTCGCTTCGTCGCCTACGGGCCGGGCGAAGTCCGCCGGCGCTGCCTCTAGGCCGGCGTTGAAATCGTGCCAGCCGGGCCGGCTGCCGCCAACCAGGACTTTCAGGATGGGGAACGCCGCCTGCTGCGTCGCCGCCTC
The DNA here is from genome assembly GCA_964403345.1 of uncultured Syntrophus sp. Lineage (GTDB taxonomy): Bacteria > Desulfobacterota > Syntrophia > Syntrophales > UBA5619 > JAKAFS01. Next base: position 7,993 of record CAYOGU010000121.1, read on the forward strand.
CACTTGCTCCACCACCTCCGGTTCGTTGACGGAGACGATCATCCTGGTGTCCGCCGCCTGGTTGCGGTAGGCGATGTCCTTGGCGGTCAGCAGGTGGGTGGCGGGGATACAGATGGCCCCGAGTTTGTGGAGCGCCAGGATGCAGAACCAAAACTCGTAACGCCGCTTCAGGATCAGCATGACCGGGTCGCCCTTCCCGATCCCCAAGGCACGGAAAACATTGGCCGCCTTGTCGCTGTAATACTTCAACTGGCCGAAGGTGAAAAAGGCCTCGTTGCCCCTTTCGTCGCACCAGACCAGGGCCCTCTTCTCCGGGGAACGGGCCGCCCAGGTGTCCACGACATCATAGGAGAAATTGAATCCCTCGGGGATGGTGATCCGAAAACGGGCGATGAAATCCTCATAGGATTCGTAGTGTGTTTGCGAAAGATACTTTTCCAGCATGGTTCAACCCTCGCTTGGCATTGGATTGGCCCGGAGCGGCTGCCCCGGGATTGAAGGGTCAGAAGATAACCGCCAGGAAGCGGGCCCGCTTGCCCTTGAGGGCCTTCATCCCATGCGGAGCGGATGAATCGAAAAACAGGGAATCGCCCTCCTCCAGAACCAGAGGATGCCCATTGATGATCACCTGCAGGGCGCCCTCCAGCACGTAGTTGAACTCCTGGCCGGGATGGGTGTTGAAATCGATCGGGGCGTCCTCGGGTTGAGGATCGACGGAGACCAGGAAGGGCTCGGCCTTCTTGTGGGCAAAATTGTAGGCCAGGCTCTGATAGTCGTACTGTTTCCTCCGTTCGACGCTGACCCCCTTGTCCTTGCGCACGATGCAGTAGGTGTGAAGCTTGGGGTCCTTGCCGGTGAGGATGGTCGTCAGTTCGACCTGGAAGCGGTTGGCGATTGCATAGAGGAAACTCACGGGCATGTCCGCTTGGCCGCTTTCATACCCCTGGTAAGTCTTCAAGGGGAGATGGAATTCCTCGGCCAGGGCTTCCTGGGAAAGGCCGGAAATTATCCTAAGTTCCCTGATTCTCTCGGCGATTTGCCTGATCTGTTCTGACACGTTCTGCTCCTTTCCGGAGTATTTGAAGCCGGACCATAGGAAAAGCGCCGGGGGCTGTCAAGGAATTTGTGCAGCGGCCACAGCCGGCATCTGAATCCCCTTTGCTACCCATGAAATGGAGCAACCAACAAAGGGCTACACCCCATCACACGAAAGGAAGAAGAATATGAAAGCCCGGATTTCCAAAATGTCATGTGCCCTTGGTATCCTCATTGCCGCAGGCATTATGTCCGTAGGCACGGACGCATGCGCGTGGAAGGTTTACGTCACGAACGACACCAAGTACCGCGTCGACGCTTTCGTCACCATTAATCAATTGGTTGCATCCTCGTTTCATGGGCATATGGTCCAGGACATATCACCCGGTGCTACAGGCGCAGTAGACACGGGGGAGTGCCCCGGAGCAATCGGAGCCAGGGTTTTCGTGGATTTAAGAGATACGAAGGATACCTGGACAAAGATCCTAGAGTGGGTGTGTACGCTGACCGGAAATAATGGGTTAGATTTTTGCACGGCAACTTGCTGGGACATCAGCGCCAGCATTATCGAGGGATCCCCGGGGAACTTCAGAATCAACAAGAAATAGGGATTTGATCCCCAATATTTCGACGAACGACGGCGCCCGCGCGCACGGGACGCGCCATTCCGCAATCACGACGGGAAACAAGAAACACCAAACGGTTTCCAGGCTTCTCAATAGCACTCTATCCCTGCACGGCAACGAAGCTTGGAGCCAAGTGCTCATTATTTTGGTGCTAACAGGGAAGTAAATGAGAGACGTGCATGGGGTCGGTATCCCTTTATCGGAGGCCATTTGCTGAGCGGTTTCTGCATGGCAGTGATATGGCTTGACAAATTTAATGAAATGGGGTAAGAAAAGTTCCATTGGAGCGTTACGGAGTCCCCGGAGCCCGAAGGCTGTTGGGGATTTTTTTTCAGAAAAAAACGGCGGACGCCGGTCGGGTCGAGCCTGCGGGAGCATGATCACGGGGGGCCAAGGGGGCTGGTGCGGCTGCCCGGCAG
>CAYOGU010000122.1:0-7421 GCA_964403345.1 uncultured Syntrophus sp.
CATGAAGTCGCAGACCGTCCCGTTGGTGATGAACATCTTGTTGCCGTTGATCACATAGTCGGTGCCGTCCTTGACGGCCCGCGTCTTGTAACCAGCCACGTCCGTGCCGGCGTTGGGCTCGGTGAAGGCTCCGGCGCTCACCTTTTCGCCGGCGCAGACGGGGGGGAGCCATGTCTTCTTCTGCTCCTCGGTCCCGTACTGGAAGATCGCCTCGCAGCCGAAGGTGGCCGCCGTGACGTTGAGGGCGATCCCCATGTCCACCCGGGAAAGTTCCTCGGTGATGATGGCGTTTCCCACACAGCCGGCCCCGCTGCCGCCGTACTCCTCGGGCACCCAGGCTCCAACGAGCCCCTGGGCCGCCGCCTTCTTCCGCAGCTCCGCCGTATAGGTCTCGTGCTCGTCGCTCTCCTGAGATACAGCCGCGAAATTGGCCCTGGCGAACCGGTAGGCCATGTCCTGAAGCATCCTCTGTTCTTCGGTGAATTCGTAATCCATGGATCTCCCTCCTCAGTCTTGGTGATCGTCCGTTGAAAACGCCCTGTCCGGAGAATGCCCTGTCTTTGAACACTCAAGGAATGCTGCGCTTGCCCGCACTGGGTCCTCCCGGCCAAGGGCGGCAGTCGGCTTCCCCTCCCGGTACCCGGGAAGGGAAAGGGGGAAAAGGTTGAAAAAGTCGGACCCGCGGCCCTATTCGGTATAGTCGTAGACCCCTTTGCCCGTCTTCCGGCCGAAGCGGCCGGCCCGGACGAGCTGCACCAGGAGTGGCGCAGGACGGTACTTGTCGCCCAGTTCGCGGTGCAGCCCCTCCATGACATGCAGCAGGGTGTCGTTGCCGATCAGGTCCGCCAGGGCCAGCGGTCCGATAGGATGGTTGCAGCCCAGAAGCATCCCCTTGTCGATGTCCGCGGGCGAGGCGAGACCGTCGCCAAGCACGAAGAAGGCTTCGTTGATCATGGAGCAGAGAATCCGGTTCACGACAAAGGCCGGGGCCTCCTTCACGATGATACACTCCTTGCCGATCTTCTGACCCCATGCCTTGGCGATTTCCAGGGTTTCATCGGATGTCTCGAAGCCGCGGATGATCTCCAAGAGGCGCATCACCGGAACGGGATTGAAAAAATGCGTCCCGATGAAGCGGCTCGGCCGCTTGGTGATCGCGGCCATTTCCGTGATGCTCAGGCCCGAGGTGTTGGTGAAGAAAAGGCAGTCGGGCTTGACGATCTCCTCAAGCTCTGCGTAGACCTTCTTCTTCACCGCCATCACCTCGATGACGACCTCGACCACTACGTCGGCGTCGGAAGCCGCCTCCTTCAGGTCAAGAGTCGGCTTGATCCGCCTGAGGATCGTTTCCATTTCCCCTTTGCTCATGGCTCCCTTCTTGACGCCGCGGCTCAGGTTCTTCTCGATCATGGCCATGCCGCCGTCGATGAACCGCTGCTCGATGTCGCGCATCGCGACCTGCATGCCTGCCTGGGCGCAGACCTGCGCGATCCCGCTTCCCATGAGTCCCGCTCCCAGCACACACACCTTCTGGATATCCATATTCCACTCCTTTCACCGGCCGTCGGCCGTTCATGATGCAAGTCTCTGGCTCACCGGGTCCCTGTTCCACCAGCAGGCGCCCCCGGCCATCTGCAGCGCGGCCACGGACCCGGGCCTCCCGCCGCTGGCAAGCGGGAACCCCCGCCGCCGATGGAGAGGAGCCCCCCCGCTGATCGGTCCCGGAATCTGTCCGGCCTCAAGCACCTGTCGTCGATGGAGAAACCCAGCCACGTCGCACCATCTCCCTTCGAGATGGAAGGCCGGCGAATGCTTTTCGATGTTAAATTGAAACCCGGTTTGGTATAGTGCGACGAATGACCCCGGAACGAAAGCCCGGTTGTCGGGCTTATAGCACATCTGTCCCGGACTGACAACGGATTCCTTCAGTGGAGCGTCCCCATGCACATCATCGTGGACGGCTACAACCTGATCCGCCAATCGGACCGCCTCAGGGCCCACGAGAGATCCAGCCTTGAAGCGGGTCGCAAGGCACTCGTCCAGAACTTGGCCGCCTACCGGCAGCTCCGCGGCCACAGGATCACGGTCGTCTTCGACGGTTGGTCGGGGGGATCGCCCCAGGAAGAACGGGACCGCTTGGGGGGAATCGACATCATCTACTCCCGTCTGGGAGAGAAGGCCGACGAAGTGATCAAACGTCTCGTCGCAGGGGGAAGCGAAGAGATCCTGGTGGTTACCTCCGATCGGGAGATCGCCGCCTTCGCCGCCCGGCGGGGGAAGACCGCCGTCGATTCTCCCGTTTTCGCCGAACGGATCGAGAGGATCGCTTCCTCCCCAGAGGCTGGCGGCTTCCAGGCACAGGAGGAGGACGAAGAGGACGCGGGGGGAAAAAAGAAAGGGCCTTCCCGGCGGCTCTCCAAACAGAAGCGGGCACAACTGGCCCGTCTCAGAAAACTCTAGAGGTTTCAAGCCCTAACGGCTTCCGCAGAGGGCGATCAGGACCCGTTCCAGCAGGAGGCGGGGATCCCTCCCCGTGGTCTTGAGGGCCAGATCCGTCCGGAGGAGGAGTTCCAGGCAAGAGGCCAGCTCTTCCCGGCCGAACCGACCGGCATTCTTCAGGGCCTGATAGACGACAAAGGGGTGCTGGGAAGCGATGGCGAGCGCCCCCTCCCCCGAGGCCAGCGTCTTGAGGGCCGGATGGACGGTCCTTTGAAAACGGCCGTAGTCCATGTCCGCACTGAACCCGGACAGCCCCCCCGAGCCGATCAGGAGCTTGGCCTGAAAGAGGAGGCGGACCTCCCGAACGATCATCGAGAAGATCATCAGGGGCGGATCCCCCCTCTCGAGGAGCGCCTGCATGGAGGCCAAGGCGGCCCTCAGGTTCCTGCCGGCCAGCGCCCCGGTCAAATCGAAGACGCTCTCTTCCTTTGTCCGGCCGATCAGGTTCTCCACGTCCTGCGCCTCGATCACCGGCCTTTCCCCGACGTAGGTCACGAGTTTTTCGATCGCCCCCATGGACTCCCGGAGGCTGAACCCCGTTTTCTGCCCGAGGATGGCCCAAGCCGCAGACGAGAGCCGCTTTCCCCCCCTTTCCAGAAGACCGGCAGCCATCTCCATCACGATCTGCTGCTGCCGCGCCTCCCCCTTGACCCTGGCAAAGACCAGGACTCTCCCAATCGTCGAGATGGTCTTGAAGAGTCTCTTTCGGCGGTCCACGGTCTCGGCTGTCAGGATGAGGCAGTTTCCCTCCGGCATCCCGCCGGTCAGGACCCGCTCCAGCCGCTCCGAACTCTCGGCGTTTTCTTTCATCGGCAGAGCGTCGCGGCCCGCACAGAGTTCGACGGCCTTCGGAAGCCAGGATTCCCGGTCGTCACCGCTTTCCGGGACGATCCGCCGCCAGGAATCGTCGTCGATCCTGCGCCACCCGCCGTCCCGGAGGTCCTCCAACTGGAGGCCTGTAATCGTCAGGAATTGCATGAAATCCGCCGCCGCCCGGGAGGGGTCCTGGGCCAGGCGCTCCCGGATCCGTCCGATGAGCGGAGCCAGGACATTCTTGGACTGGAAAAGGCGGGTGTTGCGGACGAGGACGACCTTCGGGCCCGGCAGGAGCGGCGCCGTGACGAGGGCCTCGCAGAGGGCGTCGGGATCTTCGTTCTCCCCGTCGGCTAAGAACAGGTTGAGCTCCCGGTCTGCAGGATCCGGGATGAGCGTCGCCGTGAGCCTCTCAAGGGCGTCCTGGAGGCGGAACTCTTCGTCGCCGCAGAGCAGATAACAGGGGGCCCGCTTCCCATTCCGGAGCTCCGCAAGGACCGCCTCGATGGAGGCACTCCCCCGGCCCGCATCGTCGCCGTGAAATTCCATGCGGCCGCCCTTTTGCATTTACAGGATGACGAATTTCTGGATATGTTTGACCACTTCGGCGGGCTCGTCGATGACCTGGAAGAAATCGAGATCCTCCGGAGAGATCTTGCGGTCCCGGAGCATCGTCTTCTTGAGCCAATCCGCGAGCCCCTTCCAATACTCGCTGCCCATGAGGATGACCGGAAAGGGTTTGATCCTCTTGGTCTGGATGAGGGTCAGCGCCTCGAAGAGCTCGTCCATCGTCCCGAAGCCGCCGGGAAGGATGACATAGGCCATCGCGTATTTGACGAACATCACCTTCCGGATGAAGAAGTATTTGTAGTCGATGGAGATGTTGGCATAGGCATTGGGCTTCTGTTCGTAGGGAAGCTGGATGTTCATTCCCACGGACTGGCCGCCGGCCTGCGTGGCCCCCTTGTTGGCCGCCTCCATGATGCCTGGGCCTCCGCCCGTGATGATGCCGAAGCCCTTTTCGGCCAGAAGACGGGCCAGGTGTTCGGCCTTCTGGTAATAGGGATCGTCCGGCTGGGTCCTGGCCGAGCCGAAGATACTGACCGCATGTTTTACTCCGGAAAGCGTCTCGATGGCATCGACGAACTCCGCCATGATGCGGAAGATGCGCCAGGATTCCTCGATCGAAAGGGCGTCGACGACAAACTGTTTCTTTTCGTCCATCTCACCGTGCTCCGCACCGGACAGGGGATGATCGTCCCCACGCCTCTTTGCCGCCGCCCGCGCCGCGCCCCCGGTCCAAACAGGCATGCGGACGCGCAGCCCCCCGGACGATCCGGGCGTCAAGAGTCATTCCCCTTTTGTGAAGATTCCTAGGAAACCCTGCGTCTCTGGACCTTGGCCAGACGCCGGCGCGCCTCGATGGTCTTCCTCTTCTTCTTCACGGAGGGCTTTTCATAGGCTCTGCGCAGCTTGAGTTCCTTGAAAAGGCCGCTCTTGGAAAGCTTGTTCTTGAGGATCTTCAGGGCCTTTTCCACGTCGTTGTCGAATACTTTGACTTCCAAATTTCGTCTCCCCTTTAAATGTGGTCATATGACGCGATCCGAAGAGATGGCGCAAAAAAAGGGCAGTACGACACCCCACATGAAACACCGTTTCGTGCCGTATCCTACCCCTTTGTGCCGCCTAAGACTGGACCACGCTCCTTACTTGAGAATCTCTCTAAAAGCTTCAACTAATTCACGGTTTTCCTCTGGAGTCCCCACGGTGACGCGCATAAAACCCGGCTTTCCCCCGGGGACACTCAAGTTCTTGATCAGGATTCCCCGCTGCATTAAGTCTCTATATACGCGATCCGTATCGAAATCGCAACTAAAAAAAACAAAGTTTGCCTCAGTCGGCCAGAGACGCATCCCCGGCAGCCCGTCCATGGCGCGGACAAGTTCCTCGCGCCACTGCCGGATCTCGGCCGCCTGCTCCAGAAAGGCGGCCTCATGATCGAGATAGAATCCGGCCGCGGCCTGGGAGAGGGCGTTGACATTGTAGGGGGACCGCACCTTGTTGAGTTCATGGATCAAGGCGGGCTGTCCGATCAGAAATCCGATCCTCATGGCGGCCAGCCCCACCTTGGAAAGGGTCCGGAGGATCACCAGATTGTCATACCGGCCGACAAGGGGCAGGAAGGTCTTCCCGGAAAAATGGAAATAGGCTTCGTCCACCACGACGATCCCCCGGGCGTTCTCCAGGATCGCATCGATCCTTTCGGCACTGAAGCAATTGCCTGTGGGGTTGTTGGGATAGGCCAGAAAGATCAGGGCAGGCTGCTGGCTGGCGATCCGTCCCTGCATGGCCGCAAGGTCCAGATCGAAGGCCCCGTCGAGCGGAACGGCCTGGACCCTGAGGCCCGCATTGAGGGCGGCAATCCGGTACATGGCAAAGGTGGGAACGGGAATCATCATCTCCGCCCCGGGACGGGCCATGGCCGTGCAGAGGATCTGGATCAGTTCGTCCGAACCGTTGCCGATCATGACCTGGTCGGCCCCCACGCCGAAGGCCGCTGCGAACCGGGAGACCAGCGCGATCGAACCCGCCTCGGGATACCGGTTGAGGGGGACCGAGGCCAGACGGACCGCGAATTCCTCCCGCAATCGTCCGGGCATGGCCAGGGGGTTCTCCTGGGCATCCAGTTTAATCCGGCAGGGGGTGGTCTCCACCGAATAGGCCTCCTGGCCGAGCACCTCCTCTTTAATCAGTAGCCGGACATCCATGAGTTGATTCCCTCCACATTCCAGCTCTCGCTGCTGTATTTCTTCTCCATCAATTCCCTTTTGAGCGTCTCTTCTTCGGGTGTCAGCGACGCTTCCACCAAACGGATGCCGAGCCTCTGTTCGAAGCCATCCTGGAGAGCACGGCAGAGCTGCCGCTCATCCACGGCCCGCCCCGCCTGCTCCTCGACGGTGGTCACCGAATCTCTCAGCAAGGCGGTCTGCCTCTCCGGATCTCGGTGGGGCAACATGACCGCGCAGGTCCTCTCGGGATCGAAGGCCATGAGCAGGGCCCCGTGCTGGAGCAGAACGCCATGGGACCGCATCTGAGAAGCCCCGCATATCTTCCGGCCCCCCACAAGGAGCTCGTAACGGGAGGGAGAGGAGAAACAGGACGTCCGCAGGGACTCGTCGGCGGAAGCCCTCCCCTCCGCTTTCATCTCCGCTTTGATCCCGATGGCCAGAAGTCCCCTGGCGATGCAGCTGCTGATGACCCGGAAGGACCTGAGGATATCTGGCGGGAAAAGGGGATGATCGGCCCCCGCGATCACGGCGTAGGTCATCTCCTTATCGTGGAGGACCGCCTTGCCTCCTGTGGGACGCCGGATGAAATCGATGCCGAGTTGTCGGCAGGCCTCAAGGTCAATCTCCCTGCGGGCCTCCTGGAAGTAACCGATGGAGACGGCCGGCGTCCGCCAACTATAGAAGCGGAGCGTCGGGGGCTCCCGTTTACGGATGGCCTCCCTGAAGACAGCCTCGTCGACGGCCATGTTCTCCACAGCATCGGCCTTCCGGAAGGGAAGCAGTCTCCAGGACTCCACTGCGGTTCAGTCAACCTCCGTTTCCTGGATAACAAACTCCTGATACCCCTTCGTATCGAGCAGATCATCCAGCTCTTCCGGATCATCCATTTCCACGATGATCATCCAGCCAGTGTCGTGGGGATCGCTGTTGATGATGCCGATGTCGTCGGTGATGTCCTCGTTGACGCTGATGACCACCCCGCTGACGGGCGAGATCAATTCGACCACCGCCTTGGCCGATTCGATGCTGCCGAAGGGTTCATCCCGTTCCAAGTCGGCATCGACCTCTGGAAGATCCAGGGAGATGATTTCCCCCAGCTTCTCCTGCGCGTAGTCCGTAATCCCGATGGTGGCCAGATCGCCCTCCACCCGGACCCAGATATGTTCTCGACTGTACAGCAAATCATCCGGAATTATCTTCATATGATGGCATCCTGTTTCGTCATTGAAGGCTCGAAGGCCGGCACAGCCCCCCCAATCTCAGAGAATCGTCAGTTCCTTGTGGGCCCCCGTCAAAATCCTGCAGCCCCCGTCGGTCACC
>CAYOGU010000122.1:7431-10055 GCA_964403345.1 uncultured Syntrophus sp.
GAGCAGTTCGCAGCCGCCGCCGGTCACCAGCACCGTGTCCTCGATCCGCACCCCCCAGAGACCGGGGAGATAAACCCCCGGTTCGACCGTCACGACCATGCCCGCCTGGAGGATCTCCTCTCTCCCTCTGGCCAGACGCGGCCCCTCATGGACATCCAGCCCCACACCGTGCCCGGTTCCATGGGAGAAACGATCCCCCAACCCCGCCTCGTCGAGACAGGCCCGGGCGATGCGGTCGATCTCACCGCAGGAGACGCCCGCCCGGATCGCATGGATCGCCCGGTCGTGGGCTTCCTTGACCCGCTGGTAGACCTCCCGCTGCCGCGGATCGGCCCGTTCTACAAAATAGGTACAGGTTTCATCGGAGTGATACCCCCCCGAAACCGCCCCGTAATCAATCACCACGCAATCCCCGGCCCTGATCGTCCGGAATCCCGGGGTCGCATGGGGAAGGGCCGCATTGGATCCTGAGGCGACAATCGTCTCGAAGGCGACCAACTCGGCCCCGGTCCGCTGCATCCGGTATTCGAGCTCGACGGCGATCTCCTTTTCACGCACGCCCGGACGGACCATCGCCAGAACGCCTGCCAGGGCCTCCGAGGCGATCCGAGCCGCCTCGGCGATGCAGCCGATCTCCCCGTCATCCTTGACGGCCCTCAGGAACTGCAGTTCCCCGGAAAGCGGCCGGAGCGTCACCCCGGACAGTTTCTCCTGCAACCTGAAATACTCATCCACCGTCAGGACCGGGGACTCGAAATCGATCGCGCCGACTTTCTGCCGACGGGCCACCGATTCGATCCCCTCCGCCCTGATACGGAATTCGAAGACCTCCGCGCCGACGGCCTCCTGACGCGCCTGGGTCACATACCGGCCGTCCACCAGGAGCGTCAACCAGTCCGGCCCCACCATCAGGGCCCCGTCACTGCCGGTGAATCCCGTCAGATAGCGGATGTTTTTCTCTCCCAGAATGAGCAGGGCATCCCTCTCCGGCAGGGCGGCACGCAAGCGTTCCACCCTGGCGGGATATGGGGAGAGGGTTTCAGGCATGGCCGCGCATCCTGTGAACGTTGTCCAGCCACCGAGAGAGTTGTTCGACGACCCCAGCACGGATCTGCGGCGAATCCTCCCGCAGACTCCCTTTCCGGAGATCCAGAAGCATCGCAGCCGCTTTCTCATGCCCGGGATCATTCCGAAGGATTGTCTCCAGAACCTCTACAGCCTGATCGAGATGACCCTGCCGGACGTAGAGTTCCGCCAAGGTCACGGTCTGAAAATCGGAAGGAACCGCCGCAGCGGCCTCCCCTGCAGGCTGTCCGCCTTCTCCTTGATTTTCCAACGCCCTGAGCTTGTCGGACACCTCCTGCGAACCAGGCGCATCGGGACAGAGTTCCAGGAATCTTCCGTAATGGACCCTGGCCTCCTCCGGCATCCCCCTTTTCAGACAGATGTCGCCCCGAACGGCATGAAGCCGGGAAAGAACCGCAAGGTCCTGCTCCATTTCCCGAAGCATCTCCCAAGCCTCGTCCAACCGCTCCTGCCTGACCAGGATACGGCCGACCGCGATGCGGGCATCGGGATCACCCGGCCTTTCCTGGAGCCTCGAACGGGCCAATGCCATGGCCGTGTCGAAATCTCCACGGTCGAGGGACGCATCCATCTCGGCCAGAAACGCCATACGTCCCTGGAGGTCCTTCTGATCCATGATTCCCCGATTCACTGCAGCCACAGGATTTTCCGGCCCTTTTCATCCCCGGGGCCCGGAACGAAGGGAACGCTAACACAGCCCTGAAGAACGTGTCAAGAACGAAAACCCCGCCAGCATCCATCACGGTCCATGGCTGGAGTGGCTCTTCGTATTCCGATGATTGCTTCGATTCGTTTTCGGAGAAGTGTGCCCATGATCCCACCCACTGGACGGGGTGTTCCGCAAAAGACTCTATGAAAAACGGGGACCTCCCCTCATAGGTCTGGGCGGAAAGCGATGGTGTGATCTTTGAAAAGGCGCCTGTCGTGAATTCGGAGCCGCCTTATTTGCCAATCACCTTGAATTCACGCGACAAGCGCTGGGCCTCTGTGATCTGGGCCCGGGTCATCCAGACCGTTACGTGATCGCGGGCGATTCTTGCCTTTGTCTCCCCCTGGACCGCAGCCAGGTTGTACCACATCAGGGCCTGGACCTCATCACGGGGAACGCCCTGTCCCTTTTCGTACATGCTGCCGAGGACGTATTGGGCCAGACGGTTCCCCCGCTCCGCCGACTGGCGGTAGTATTTCACGGATTCTTCATAGTCCTGCGGGGTCCCCTCGCCTTTTTCGTACATGTAACCCACATTATACTGGGCCAGGGAATGGCCCTGAAAGGCAGCCTTCTTGAACCATTGCAATGCGAGGGCGTAATCGATGGCGACCCCCTGACCACTGTAATAGATGACCCCCAGATTGAACTGGGCGTCCCGATCCCCCTTTTCGGCAAGGGTCTGGGACTCCCGGAACGACTTGGTATAGGCGTCCTGGGGCTTGAATTCACGGGCCAGTTTCTGCGCCTGCGTGATCTCCGCGGGCGTCATTTTGACCACCAGGCTGTCCCGAAATTCCATGGCATTCTGGTCGCCTTGGGCGGCGGC
>CAYOGU010000123.1:0-10008 GCA_964403345.1 uncultured Syntrophus sp.
TCCCCATGACGAGCCAGGTATAGACCAGCGTGGCATTGATGGTGACCCACTGCCACTGGAAGAAGATGACCTGGTCGGGGCTGATCTGATGGATGGCGACGACTTCCATGAGCTTCTCCCTTTCAAGGCTTGGAGGGATTCCCCCCCAGGCGCCGTCTGAGGATCTCCCGGATCATGATGAAACCTGCCAGGGCGGCGGCCAGTTCCCCAAAACCCTTGCTGAGGACCAGGAAAAAACCGGCCAGGACCAGGGTGGTCCGCGCCAGGAAACTCCCGATCAGGACAGGGAACGGCCGTCTCAGATCGGGGAGCCTTTGCAGGGTGACCCAGAGCCCTGCAAAGTGGACGACTCCCAGGACCATCCCGACGGTAAACGGGACAAGAAACGGATAACCCATGGCCGTTGGACCTCTCTGGAATGGTTGCCCCTTCGGATCTTGGCGGCTTTGCCCATGGATCCGTCAGGGATGTCTTCGTCATTCCTCGATGATCTTTTCCCTTGCCTTTTTCAACCAGTACCAGGCGTTGAAACAGCCGAGTGCAAGACCCAGGACCAGCAGCATCAGGGTCCATGAGAAGCGGCTGGGCCAGGTCTGGTCGATCCAGAGGCCTGCGGCCGTCCCGATCAGGGTCGGGATGACCACCGACCAGCCCACGATGCCGAAGACGCCCAGACCGAACCATAGACCGTCATCCTTGCGGGTCCTCCCCCGGATCTTCCTCGCCTCCTTTTGCGCCACGTGCTTGGTAAACAGTTTGGCCAGTTTGATGCGCCTCTCACGCGGCGTTGATTTCTCATCGTCCATGTTCTTTGAGCTCCATGAAGCGGCGCAGAAGATCCAATTCCAGTTTGACCGCAGCGGAACGGGCCTTCTTCTCCCGCTCGTCGGTCTCCTCGTACTGCTTGATCACCACCTCCCGGAGATTTCCCAGCTCCCTGCCGCCGATGGCGTTTCGCGTCGAAACGAGGACCTCGGACCCCCGTTTCATGAGGATCCCCCCGTCGATCGCCAGATGGGTCTCCGTGTCTCCGGCGGTGAAGGAAAACACGCCCGGCACCAGAGCGGCGGTGAAATCGACGTGCTGGGGCAGGAGGCAGAAGTAGCCGTTTTGGGCCTCGGCAACGACCTTGGTTACCTCTTTTTCCAGGAAGATTTCGGCCGGCAGCAGGATCTTGAGGTTCATGAGTCAACCTCCTTGCGGGCCTCGTCCACGGCGCCGATCATGTAGAGGGACCTTTCGGGATAATCGGAGAACTCGTCGTTGAGGATCCTCTCGCATCCGTCGAGCGACGTCTCGAGGGGAACGGTCTTGCCAGCCGTCCGGATGAACTGTTCCGTCACGTGAAAGGGCTGGGTGAAGAAGCGTTCGAGGCGACGGGCGCGGAACACGGTCCGCTGGTCCTCCCTGGACAGCTCGTTGATCCCCAGCATGGCGATGATGTCTTTGAGTTCCTCGTAGACGGTCAGGTTCCGCCTGATCTCCTGGGCGATGCGGTAGTGCCTGGCCCCGGCGATGGTGGGCATCAGCATCTTGGAGGTGGACTGGAGCAGGTCGATGGCCGGGTAGAACCCCTCGCTGGCCCGCTTCCGGGAGAGGGCGATGGTGGCCGTCAGATGGCTGAAGGTGTGGGCGGCCGAGGGGTCGGTGAAATCGTCGGCAGGGACGTAGACGGCCTGGATGGAGGTGATGGCCCCCGTGGTGGTGTTGCAGATCCTCTCCTCCAGTTCCGCGAGGTCCGAGGCCAGCGTGGGCTGGTATCCGAGACGGGACGGCAGCAGCCCCATGAGGCCGGAGACCTCCTGGCCGGCCTGGATGAACCGGAAGATGTTGTCGATAAGCAGGAACACGTCCTGACGCTCCTCGTCGCGGAAGTACTCGGCCATGGTGAGTCCCGTGTGCCCCACCCGGAAGCGGGCGCCCGGCGGTTCGTTCATCTGTCCGAAGACCATGACCGTGTTGCCGAGGACTCCAGCATCTCTCATCTCCCGGTACAGCTCCTCGCCCTCTCGGCAGCGTTCCCCGACGCCGCAGAAGATGCTGACCCCCTCGTGCTGCCCCACCATGTTGTGGATCATCTCCATCAGGAGGACGGTTTTTCCCACGCCGGCCCCGCCGAAGAGGCCCGCCTTACCTCCCCTTTCCAGGGGGCAGAGGACATCCACGGCCTTGATCCCCGTTTCGAAGATCTCCGAGACGGTGGACTGCTGGGTGATGGGGATATGGGTCCCCTGGATGGGCCGATAGGACGGTGCGGCGATCGGAGGGCCTTCGTCGATCGTCTCGCCGAAGACGTTGAACACCCTTCCGAGGAGCGACTTGCCCACGGGCACCATGAAGGGGCTGCCGGTGTCGATGACCGCCTCTCCCCGTGAGAGCCCCTGGGTTGGCGTGAGAGAGATGCCCCGCACGACCTCCGCGTTGAGTTGGGTCATGACCTCGATCCGGATACGGCCGTCGGGCCCGGTCCGGAGGACGTTCCTGATCGCCGGGACCCTTCCGGAGGGGAAGTGAACATCGACGACGCTGCCCCGGATGGAGGCGACGATTCCCTGGTTGATTTCACGATTCATGGCCCTCGTCCCTTTTTACGTTTTCCCTCACATCCGCGCTCCAGCGGATGCCGGTTCGCCGTGGCGGAGACGGTGGAGAAGTGCCCGGGAAGGCCCGGTTGCGTGCCCAGTCCGCCTGTCTGTTTCCCTCGGCAGAGAAGGCCGGCGCTTCTACCCGGCCGCCTATGTCGTCGTGAGGATGGTCCGTGCCCTTCCGACCATCGTAGAATGACTGAAACCCGAATTCCCGCGCCCTTGGAGAGGATTGGTCCGTGCTGAGGAGCCAAATAGAAAATCTGGTGTGAATCGATGTCTACAGGAGGATGTACGGCGTCTGATCAAATTTATTATAACGACCTCGAGACGGGAATGCAAGGGGTCGAAATCGATGGGGCACAATCGGTCTTGACATCCGTGGAGCCGTATGTTACCTACGGTCCGTCTCGGCCCTCTCTGTAAACAGATGTCAGACGGTTCTTTTATAAGCCAATCGGATTGGTGACCCTTTGCAAGGGTAGAATAGGGAATCCCGTTTCAATCGGGAGCGGACCCGCCACTGTAAGCAGCGACGATCCCCATAGTCGTTTCGGAGAAAGAAATCCGACCTTCCAGAGGGAAGGTGGATGACGGCCTCCGGATGAGATGCCACTGTCGTTTTGATGGGAAGGCATGGGGGGAGGATGACCTGCAAGCCAGGAGACCTGCCAATCTGATACCCGCGCAGGCTTCGACGGTAAAGAAGGCGGGAAGACGACAATTCGAGGATTATAAAAACGTTTAATCCCCGGTCATGGATCATGGCCGGGGATTTTTTATTGGTTGCGGCATGGTACGTTCCCGTAACGCGGCGCCTTTTTTTAACGCAGGGCATGCGGGGCAGCGGCGAGGGGCTCTGGGCGTTCGCCCGGCCGGGGGGGACAGGGGCGGCCAACTGGCGGTAGGCGAGCGTCATGCCCGGGGCACGGATCTCGATTAGAGGAGAAGGGGGAGGGGCGGAGATGAATGACCGAGTTGTTGGGTTCCTCGTGTCCGGGGCCTTCCACGCCGCCTGCCTCTCTCTGCTCCTGTTCCAGCCGGTGGAGAAGGCTGTTCCTATTGCTACCTTCCATATTCGCTTCGAACAGCGGGAAGTCCTTCCCGAAAAGGCGGCGAAACCCGCAGTTCCGGCATCGGTTCCGGTATCGAGGCAAAGAAGCATGGCGCCGAAGTTAAAACGCGAGACGGTTCCGGAGATCAAAGAGGCGAGACGGGCCCTGCTGCCTGCAAGGAGGGAAAATCTTGAAGAGGCCGTAAGGCCGACGGTACCGATGGTGCCGACAGATCCGCCGGGAGAGGCCGTCGCAAGTCCGCCGAACCAAGACCTTCGCGGTGGGGGCGCATCGGGAACCCCGGGTGCAAGAGTAGGCGCGACCCCTTCGAATCAGGGCAGCGCCTCCCCCAAGAAGGGAGGGGATGCCCCCCCTGTGGAGACGATGTTCGGCGAGCTGAACGCCCCGACCTTCATCCACCGAGCAACGCCGGTCTATCCGCGGGCGGCCCGGAGGCTGGAGAAGGAAGGGAGGGTGGTCTTGAAGTTGCTGATCGACCATGCAGGGACCCTCCGCAACGTCGAGGTGATCGAACCGGCCCCTTTCGGTTTTACGGAAGCCGCCGTCGAGGCGGTCAGAAAATCTACCTTCGCCCCGGCGCGCCGAAACGGAGAGAGGGTTTCCTCTTGGGCGGTTCTTTCGATTCGCTTTAACCTGGAATGACTGGATGAGGGGAAGAGACATGGGACATCTGGGATCGATCATCGACTACGGGATTATCGGTACTCTCCTTTTGATGAGTGTCGTGGCGCTGGCCATCGCGATCGAAAGGCGGCTTTCCTATGGAAAAGTCGACTTGGAAAGGTTTCGGGACCGCCGCACGCTGGAGTTCGAGCTGACCCGAAGGCTCCACCTGATCGCCACAATCGGGAGTAACGCTCCCTACATAGGGCTTCTGGGCACCGTCCTGGGGATCATGTCCACCTTTTACACCATGGGGAGCGAGGGTTTCCTTGACACGGCCAAGATCATGATCGGCTTGGCCCTGGCGCTGAAGGCCACGGCGGCGGGGCTTCTGGTCGCTATCCCGTCTCTCGTCTTTTACAACCTGCTGCTGAGGAAGGCGAGGGGGATCGTCCTTCGTTGGGAGGCTGCACATGGAAGATAAGGGATTTGACTCCATCAATGTAATTCCTCTGGTCGATGTGATGTTGGTCCTTTTGACCATCGTCCTGACCACCTCGACCTTCATCGCCACCGGGATGATTTCGATATCTCTGCCCAAGACCTCTCAAGGCCAGGCGGAGGGCCTGCGCTGGCAGACCATCTCCATCGACAGGGCGGGAAGGATCTATTTCGGCAATGCCGAGGTGCCGCTTGAAGGGTTGGGGGCCGCCGTTGACCGCCTCGATCGGGAGACGCCCCTGGTCGTCCGGGCGGACTGCAACATCCGGCTCCAGGTCTTCATCGACGTTCTCGATCTGCTGAACGGCCGCGGCTTCAAGAAGGTGACCGTCCAGACCGAAAAGAGGCAATGATCACGAAAAGAGGGATCGGTGTGATGCGTTGGCAAGGAGGTGAGTGGAAGGAAGAGGCGTTGTCCAGTTGGAAGACAGGAAAGGGGAGTGAGAGTCTCCCGCTGTCCCGCAGCCGTGAAGGGAACGAAAGCCCAACCCTAAGCCACTGCCGTCGTCCGACGGTGGGAAGGCGGGCGAGTAGGCATGAGCCCGAAGCCGGAAGGCCTATCCAGACTGAAACACCCGGAGAGCCAAGTAGTCGGAGGAGATCCGGTGGCCTGGCGTCCGGATAACCATCTCGTGGGGGATATATGAGAAGACTGTTCCAATCATGGACTGTTCGTACTTGGCTGAAAGGGTTCCTGGCAGTGACTGCGGTCCTGCTGGGGTGGGCTCCGCCGATCCCGGCGGCCGATCAGACCGCCCAGATGGAAGAGATCGTCGTCACGGCGACCCGGACCGAAAAGGCCCTTTCGGCGGTTCCGGGGAGTGTTGCCGTGGTGACCGGCAAGGAAGTGGAAAGGCGAAACGTCTTCAGCGTCGACGAAGCCTTGAACACGACGGCCGGGGTCGTGGCCAACCGCGCAGGGCTTAGGGACACCATGTCGTCGCTCACCCTGGGGGGGCTCCCTGGCCAGGCCAGGACACTGATCCTCCAGGACGGACTGGCCATCAACAGCCCTTACTCCAGCAACGTCGATGCGATGGGACTGGCCACCGGAGACGTGCAGCGGATCGAGGTGGTCAAGGGGCCCTTCTCCAGCCTCTACGGCGGCAGCGCCATGGGCGGGGTCGTCAACATCATCACTCGGATGCCCGAGAAGAGGGAGATAACCGTCAGGAGCGGTTACGGCACCGCCTGGAACCGCGGGGAGGCCCAGAACGACGTGGCGACCTTCTATGCCTCCGGTGGTGACAGATTCGAGAATCTCGGGCTCTTTTTGAGTTACGACTACAGGCACACCAATGGCTATCCGACCGACTTGAACCTCCAGAGCTCGAAGCCGACTGCGGGCATCACCGGCTGGTCTCAGACAACCGGCAATACGGGGGAGAGGCGCTATCTCATCGGGGACAAAGGAAGCGACGGTTGGCGGAACGACAACATCGCCTTCAAGGCCGGTTATGACTTCTCCAAGACCTCCAAGGTCAACCTGCAATTCATCCGAGCCACCTTCGACTATTACAACGACGATTTCAATTCCTACCTCAGGAACGCCTCGGGCGAAGAGGTGCGCTCCTACGGGACGGTGAAAGAAGGATCATTTCTCAAAGGGGTCGGGGGCAGCGAGCGGAACCTCTACAACATGGCGGTCGAGACCGAACTGTTCGACAGGGCCAAGGTCAAGCTTACATTGGGTTATATCGATCAGGTCAAGCGCTGGTACGTGACTCCCACCAGTTCATCGGCCACCAGCACAGGCGGACCGGGAAAACTTTCGGACACCCCCACGGCGTCCTATAACGCCGACCTCCAGGCCACACTCCCCTTCTTCGACAGCCATGTCCTCACTTTCGGCGGGACATTCAAGACCGCCTGGGCCGATTCGCAGGAGAACAACCTCTCCAACTGGCTAAACGAGAAAAGCACCACGGCCCTCACCTATCAGGCCAAAGGCCGGGAGAGGGTCTACGCCCTGTTCATCCAGGACGAGATCCCGCTCTTCGACAGACTCACCGCCTACATCGGCGGCCGGGAGGATTGGTGGGATACCTACGACGGCTACGTGTACCAGTCCGGGACGGCCGGTTATCCGAAATATTACGACAGCCGCAGGGACAGCTCCTTCAGCCCCAAGGGGGCCCTGGTCTACAAGCCCTTCAGCCAAACCACCCTGCGGACATCGGTGGGACAGTCCTTCCGGTCGCCGACGCTCTACGACCTCTACAGGACCTGGACCACCAGCGGCGGGGTCGTTTACAACAGCAACCCGGACCTGAAACCGGAAACCGCAACTTCTTGGAGCATCGGGGTCGAACAAGGACTCTGGAAAGGGGCCAAGGTCTCGACGAGCTATACTGAGAATACCATCCATGACATGATCTATACAAAAACCGTCTCCAGCACCCAGAAGGACAAGGTCAATGCCGGAAAGGGGAGGAGCCGGGTGGTGGAGGTCGAGGCGGAACAGAGGTGGGACAAGTGGCTCCGTGTCTTCGCCAACCTGACCTATACGGACTCCTCCATCCTCGAAAACAGCGCGAATCCGGCCTCCGTCGGCAAGGACATGACCGACATCCCCAGAGTGATGTTCAACTGCGGCGGGGAGCTCGAGAGGGGTCCCTTCGTCGTATCCATGATCGGGCGCTACATGGGCAAACGGTACGGCAACGACGACAACTCGGACAACATCAGCAACGTCTACGGCTCCTACGACGACTTCTTCACGGCCGATGCCAAGGTCTCGTACAAGATGGCCTCCTGGGTCAAGGCGTCCTTCGCGGTCTCCAACATCCTGGACCGGGAGTACTATTCCTCCTTCCTGGCGCCAGGAAGGTCTTGGTTTCTGGAATTGACGCTGAACTACTGAGATGTGCAGGGGTAAGCCACCGACTCCCTGGTCATGCTTGCCCGGAACCGACAGAGGAAAGGATGGGCGGCAAGATGGATCTGAATATGGCCCTATGGGCCGGAGGGATGCTCTTCAGTCTGTGGGCCTTTGCCCTGAAGGTCGGCTTCGGCCTTGGCTACGGCCGGATCGGGATCCGGGGCGTCGCTTTCACCTTGGCGGGATATGGGGCGCTTTTCACGATCCTTGCTTGCTTGGCTGGGGATCTGACAAGGGTCATCTACCCCCTCCTGGGTCAAGGGCCCTATGTCCACGTCGGGATGGCGGCCGGCCTGATCGCCTGGGGCCTCTATACCATCTTGAAGTCACGAAACAGTCACCCCGAAGCCGCAACGGTGCCTCTGGTGCCCTCGCTGCTGCTCGTCGTTCCCTGTCCGGTCTGTCTGACAGCCATGGCCGTTTCCACCTGGACGGCCCTGGCTGTCATCGATCTTCCGTCCTGGATCGTGGGGCTCGGACTCGGGGTTGTCTTTGCCGTACTGGCCCTGCTCTTCCTGGCCCTGGCCCGCCTGGGAAGATCCCGGCAACCGGAGATCTCACTCGGCCTGGTTATGGTCGTGATCGGCTTCTATTTCATCGCATCCCTGAGTATCCCACCCAGGATCGAGGAGGCCAGGGGGGTCTATGCCTCGTTCCTGGACAGGGGTGTCTTGGATCGTGCCGACGGGGCTGGAGTCCTGCTTCTCCTTTTTGTCGCCATGTTGGCAGGCTATTTCATCACGCAAAGGGGATTCAAAAAATGAGTGTTCTGGCGGGGCTTGAAACTTATCTCTACGTCATCTGTTCGGTGCTGCTATTTCCCGTGGTTGCGGGGCTGGTCCTTCTGACCTTCTGGGTCGTCATCTGCTTCGGCGGTTTCCTGCGGGAGTATATCGAGAGGAGGGGTGGCGGTTCGGCCCCGGTGCAGCGGTATGAGAGGGGCCTGAGTCGGGAATTGCAGGCGATCCAGGACCGTCAGGTCCTGGATGTAGAGGCGGAGCGCCTCCTGCAGAAGGCGGAACTGGAGTTGATCAAATCCCTCGACCGGGTGCGTTTTGTGATCCGGGTCGGTCCGGCGCTGGGGCTCATGGGGACCCTGATCCCAATGGGGATCTCCCTCTCTTCGCTGGCCCAGGGCGACATGCCCAAGATGGCCGGCAGCATGGTGACCGCCTTTACGACCGTGGTGGTGGGCCTGGCATGCAGCGTAGCGGCCTATATCATGTCGCTGGTGAAGGAGAAGTGGGTCCGCGCGGACATGAGGGAAATGGAGTGTATGACGGAGGTCGTATTGCGAAGATCTGACGGGCGGACCCTGTCGGAAGGCGGGGAGGTCAGGGACGATGCGGTTTCTTAAGAGACGAAGACGGTTCGACCGGTACGACGAGCCCTTGGAGGACCCCATCTCGGGGGTCGCTAACCTCTTCGATGCGAGCGTCGTGTTCATTGTCAGCATGATGATCGCCCTGTTCATGGCCTACAACATGATCGATCTGCTCGATCCGAAATCGGAGGTGACCATTACCAAAAAGGGAGCCGACGGCAGGATCGAGATGATCGTGAAGAAAGGCAAGGAGATCAAGGTCCGTAAGGTGACCGACAAACGCCTGAGTGGCGAAGGGACGAGGCTGGGGACGGCCTACCAACTGAAGGACGGGAGGGTGGTCTATGTGCCGGAATAGTCTCGATCTCGCGATCTCTCCTTTCAAGGCGTTATTCCCGGTGGCTGCCTCTCTCGTCTGTCTTTTGTCATTCGTGTCCTTCGCGCATGCCGGGGTCCTGAAGGTCAGCCTGCTTCTGGGGGACGGCCATTCCCGAAGCGCCGTGGAGGCGGTCAAGGCGATCAGCAAAGAACTGGAGAATCTGAAGCCGTCTCCGCAAGGCAGTCTTCGCGCAAGTGAGATCCAGATCTCGGTCTATCCGGAAAAGGATATCCGGACGCAGGATCTCACCCACCTGCGCCAATCCCGTCTGGTGATCGTCTTTATCATGGGGAGGCACCTGCTCCATGCGGTCAGGCCGGAGCTCGAGGCGGTCATCCGCGAGGGCGGCAAGGTCTACGGGGTCGGAGGCACCTATGACGACGAACTCAAGAGGATAGGACTCCTGTTCGATCCGAAGCTGAACGACTACTTCACCACGGGTATCCCCGAAAATATCCGGAACATGGTTTTGTACGCCCTGAACAAGGAGGTCCCCTTGGGGCTTTCCTGCGGAGAGCCGGTCAAGCTGTCGGAAGTGGGGATCTACGATGTCGGGACAAAGAAGGTCTGCAAAGACTTTGACGCCTATCGGAAAGCCTATCTCCAGCGGCGGGCGCAGAGCGATTCCCGCGAGTGCCCCTGGGTCGGGATCATCTTCC
>CAYOGU010000124.1:0-9984 GCA_964403345.1 uncultured Syntrophus sp.
CCCCGGAAAAGCCGATCGAACAGGGCTTCTCGTCTGTCAGGCGAAACGCGAGGGCATCCAGGGAAAGGGTGAGGCCTCGGCCAACGGCCTTGAGGTAAGCTTCCTTCAAGGTCCAGAAACGGATGAAGCCCTCGCGCATCTCTTCCTGCGGCATGGCCTCCAGCTCGGCCCGCTCCCGGGGAGAGAGGAATCGCCGGATCAGCTTCCCGGCATCCAGGGAACGGTCCGTCCTCTCCGCATCCACGCCGATCTCGCGGCCGGCGGCCAGGGCCACCACCGCCAGCCCCGAGGTATGGGCGAGGCTGAACCGAAGCGAGTCGGGACCGCTCCGGGGATCGATCCTCGGCTTGCCGCGGCCATCCCGGAGGAACCGCCAGGTTTCCGGACTACGGCCCGTGTAATGGGCAAGGGCCGATCGGAGCAGGAATCGGCTTGTCCCGAAAAGCTCGCGGTCCCTCGACGGGAGGATACTCCCCATCCGGGCGGACTCGTCGGCGTCGAGGAGACCGCGGACCGCGTCCATCGGGACCGGATCTTCCTCCTCGCCGGTAAAGGCCAAACAAAGATGGATTTCGCTTTCGGGCAGTTCGGCCATGGACGCCTCGCAGAAAACCCTCATTCCCCGTCCCGGAGATTGGGGCCGTCGGGCGGGATTTCAACCGCGGGAAATGCTACCAAGATTCTCGGGGGATGTCGATCCCTATTTGGAGACTGCGGCAGGGGCGATCTGGACGATACGATCCCGCCCCCCGTTCTTGGCCGCGTAGAGGGCCTCGTCGGCAACCCGGAGAATCCCGTCCAGGTCTGTCGTGTCGGAGCCGCTCAGGGAGGTGATGCCGATGCTGACTGTCCAATTCACGGCGCCCCCCCCGGCCGGCATGTCCGCGGCGACGATCCGGGAACGGAGCCGTTCCGCAAAGAACAGGGCACCGCTGCAGTCCGTCTCGGGCAGGAGGATGGCGAATTCCTCTCCCCCGTACCTCCCGAAAATGTCGTTCCTCCTCAGACAGGTCAGGGTCAGGGCCGTGAAGGCCTTCAGGATGACATCGCCGGTCAGGTGGCCATAGGTGTCGTTGATCTTCTTGAAGTGGTCGAAGTCCACCATCAGAAGGGCCAGGGGGAGGCCGTTCCGGCGGCTCCGGGCGATCTCCTTCTCGGCCAGGTCCAGAAAGGTGCGGCGGTTGAAGATCTCCGTCAGCGAGTCCAGGGTGGCCAGCCGTTCGTTCTCCTGATCGGCCCGTTCCCGCGTCATCAGGAGAAACCCGTAGCCGCTCATGAGAAAGCAGCCGAAGCCCAACAGGAGGCTCCCGCAACGGGCCAGGGAAGACGTCAGGAGGGGCAGGTTTTCCGGCGGACCGACGAAGGACTCCAGCATCCGGAAGCCCCAGAGCAGGGAGGCCACCAGGAAGGCGCAGCCGGTGAGCCAGTGGGTGCGCCGCCGCCGGGCGGGCGCACCGCTGAACAGGGCCCATGCGATCAGGGCGCACTGGAGACCGAAGAGCGCCCCGCTGAAGACCACCCGATAGGCCAAGTTGTCGATATAGACCCAGTAGAAGATGAAGGCGGCCACGACCGGCAGAATGAGGACATTGCGCCGGGACGCTTTGCCCTGAAACTCCCGCACCGCGGCATAGAAAAGGGCGTAGCTGCCCGCCTGGAAGGCGTTGGCCAGGACGATCGAGAAAAACCCCGGGATGAGCGAGCGGGCGCCGATCAAGGCCCAGGCCGCGAACAAGAAGGCAAAACCCGTTGCCCAGAGCCGCATCCCGTCGCGGCGGAAGCGTCCCGCATGGGTGATGAAGAGCACCGCCGAGACGATCAGGCAACTGATCGCCATGACGGCCATGATGGTGCGTGCATCCAAAAGGGTCATCACCGGGTCCCCATGCGCCCCGTCATGCGGAGCCTCTTCCACGGAGCGCGAGTATAGGCGGGGTTCTTCCGGGTGTCAAGGACGCCTTACCCCCCTCCGGCTCCGGTCCCGGGGATACCGTCACCAGGCAACGGAGGGGCAATTCCCCGGTCCAGGACGCGTCGGATGGCCGGGGCGATATGCCGGTACGCGATGGGCTTGAGGATGAATTCGTCCACACCCAGTTCTAGGGCCTTCTCGCGCGTCATCGTCTCGTTGAACCCCGAGCAGAGGATTACCGGCATCCCGGGTCGGATCCGCCTGATCTCCCGGACCAGATCGATCCCGGTCAGTATCGGCATCGTCAGATCGGTGATCACCAGGTCGAAACGGTCCGGCCTGGCACGGAAAAGATCAAGGGCCTCCAGGCTGCTTGTCCGGCCGACGACCTCGTAGCCGAGGCCCGCCAGCATCTCCGAGCCGACCTGGACGAGGACCTCCTCGTCGTCGACCAACAGAAGCCTTTCGTTCCCGCCCGCGACGTCGGCCATGGCATCGGAAGCGGCCCCTCCCTCCGTCTCCTCCGGCAGGAGGGGAAAGTAGACGCTGAACTCCGCCCCCTGGCCCGGCTCGCTTTTCACCGTGATCACCCCGCCGCAGTTCTTGACGATCCCATGAACGACCGCGAGTCCCATCCCGGTCCCCTCACCCGGCTTCTTGGTCGTGAAAAAGGGATCGAAGATCCTGTCGATGATCCCCGGTTCGATCCCGACCCCGGTATCGCCCACGGTCAGGGCAAGATATCGGCCGGCGGTCAGGCCGTGAGAGTCGGAGCGGACATCGCGATCCCCGACCTCCGCAGGGGCCAGACGGATGGTCAAGTCGCCCTTGCCCTCCCGCATGGCGTGGGCGGCGTTCGTGCAGAGGTTCATCATGATCTGGTGGATCTGCGTCGGGTCGGCGAGGATCATGTCGTGCTCGGCCTGGATGTCCTGGTGGATCCGAATCGTCGAGGGAAGGGAGGCCCTGAGCAGATGGAGCGCCTCCTTGATGATGGGCCGGATCCGGATGGGCTGCGGCCTTTCCTCGACCTGGCGGCTGAAGGTGAGGATCTGGTGGACCAGATGCGTCGCCCGCTCCCCCGCCTTGTGGATCTGCTCCAGATGTCGTTTGAGCCGCGGGCTCAATCCGGGTTCCCTCTGGGCGATCTCCGTGTAGCCGATCACGGCACCCAGGATGTTGTTGAAGTCATGGGCGATACCGCCTGCCAGCGTCCCGACGGCCTCCATCTTCTGGGAGCGGCGGAGCTGGTTTTCGAGCCGCCGCTGTTCGGTGAAGTCATAGCAGATCGAAAGGACGAAGCGGCGATCGTTGAGCATGATGGTCTCGCAGGAGGTCAGGACATCCTTGAGCTCCCCGTTCTTCGTCAGCAGGTGGAGCATCTGGCCGCGGACCCAACCGTCCGTCTGCAGTCTTCTGACGAGTGCACGATGTTCCTCCCGGTCCGCCCAGATCGGCAGCTCGGACAGCCGGCGGCCAACCAGTTCCTCGCGTCCGTAACCGAGCAGGCGGAGGAAGCTGTCGTTCATGTCCACATAGCGGCCTTCATCAAAGGTATTGATGGTCGTGGGGGCTGGGCTCATGTGAAAGGCCTTGGAAAAGCGCTCCTCGGAATGGCGCAGGGCCCTTTCGGCCTGCCGGCGTTCCTCGATGTCGCGCCCGACGCCGAGCACGCCGATGGGGACTCCTTCCCGATCCCGGATCACAGTGAACCTCGCCTCGCTCCAGTAGGTGGTGCCGTCCTTCCGGCAGAATTCCAGATCCATGTTCCGGGTGATTTCCAGGTCGCGCCGATGGAGCCTTTCCGGCGTCAATTCCTCCGAAGCGGCCGCCAAGACGGTCCGTAGGGATTCCGGGGTGAGCTGCCTTTCCAGCGGCATCGATTGGATTTCGGCCAGGCCGTATCCGCGCTTCTTTTCCACCGACGGGCTGACCCAGATCGTCTTGAGGTTCATGTCCATGAGCCAGAGGGTGTCGGACATGTTCTGGGTAATCATGTGGTACATCGCCTCGCTCTTCCTGAGGGCCTCCTCCATCCGCTTGCGCTCGGTGATGTCCCGGACGGCCACCACCCTGGCCCGCCTCCCCTCGTGGAGGATCGGCCTCCCATGGACCTCGATCATGAGGGGCGTCCCGTCTTTCCTCCTCAGGAGCACCTCCCGGGGCCCTTCATAGTGCGATCGCATGAATCTGCGCACCGGCTCCAGGGATTCCGGGCTGACGAAGCCCATGACGTCCTTCCCGACCACCTCGTCATAGCTGTAGCCGGACATCTTCAGGAGCGACAGGTTCGCATCCAGCACGATCCCCGTCTCGTCGTAGATGAAGAGCCCCTCCAGGGCGGAATCGGCCAGCTGGCGGAACCGCTTCTCGCTGTTGACCAGGGCCTCTTCCATCCTCTTGCGTTCGGTGATGTCGCGATCGACCCCCCGGTACATCAGGGGCCTGTCCCCCCCATTCCCATTCAGGACGGGAGCCCCGCTGGTTTCGATGATCACCTGCCGGCCGTCCCTGTGGAGGGCCACATGTTCCAGGGCCTTGATGGGCCTTTGGAGGCGGACCACATCGGTGAAAAAATCCTTCACCCTGACAGCCTCCTCCGCCGGCATGAAATCGAAGGGCGTCCTGCCGAGGACCTCCGAGGGTTCATAACCCAGCAGATCCTTGATCTTCGGACTGATGTAGGTGAACCGGCAGCCGATGTCCACTTCCCAGACACAGTCGCCGATGGTCTCCACAAGGCTGCGGAAACGCTCCTCGCTGGGCCGCAGGACCTGGCTGGTCCCGGCATGATCTTTGACACCTGCGG
The DNA here is from genome assembly GCA_964403345.1 of uncultured Syntrophus sp. Classification (GTDB taxonomy): domain Bacteria; phylum Desulfobacterota; class Syntrophia; order Syntrophales; family UBA5619; genus JAKAFS01. The sequence continues at coordinate 4,722 of CAYOGU010000124.1, forward strand.
ATTGTTCGTCGGGGGGTTGAATGCGCTTGTGTCGGCCATGTCCTGACGGGGACATCGGAGAGTTCTCCACCATACCTGCACCCTTGTCGATTCAATGGTCGCCGGGGTTCCGACTCTGACTGCCTGGCTCCGTTCTTCAACAATGGAAATCCGGGGGCATGACGCGTGAGCCTCCTGAAAACTTCTAATTTTTTTGCAAGGAATATGCCGTATGCCTTCCGGGACGAGGGGGAAAGGGAGAAAGCAGAGATGGATCGGACCCTTTTGGGATCACCGGGACAGGGAGGGGCGCTGTTTCAGCGCCGGGAAGAGACAGGGAAAGTCGTCACGAACTTGACGAAAAGAGAAAATCGTCACGTTTTTGACGGGAGAATTCCCCCCTGTTTCGAAATGACGGGCGGTTCCTGCGTCGGGCCGGGATCGAAGACCTTCTGGACAGCCACGCGCAGGCAACTTCCACACCGCCTTCCCATCTCCCGGTCCCGACGCCATGTCAGAGTGATTGTTTATTGTTCAAAGACCATCTTTTGGACGACCACGCCCTTGATGCCCTTGAGTTTGGCCTCCATATCGAGGATCTGCTTCTCGTCCCCGTAGGTGTCCAAAAGGAGCAGGCCGACGGTCGAACAGATGGCCTCGGTTACCTCGTGCAACCCCAAGCGGGTCCGGATGTTGCAGCCGTATTCCGTCAGGACAGCCTGGACCGCAGGCACATTCTGGACCCTCTTGGTGATCTGAACCCCCAAAACGATTCGCTTGGACATAACGCCTCCTTTTCCCGTCCCATCATGACATGCCCTTTCGGCCAGCCGTCCACCTACCCTTGCCGATACGGTCATTATCCCAGAGGGCTCCCGTCCGGTCAAGGGTGTCACGGGGCCCTTTTCCAATCACCATGAAATGTTTGCAATCCGACCCCAAGTACCCTAGAGTGTCCCCTAGCACGGCCGGAAAGCGGCACGGATGCCGCCGCCGAAGGCCGACAACCGGAACGGACCGCCCATGGCGAACGATAATCTCGTGGAGCTCCGCGGCCAGATCGAGCGGATCACCTACGTCAGCGAAGAGAACGGCTTCACCATCGCCCGGGTGAAGGTCGCCGGCCGCAAGGAGCTGGTTACCGTCGTCGGCCACATCGTCAACCCCGCTCCCGGCGAGATCCTCTCCATGAAGGGCGAATGGGCCCGTCATCCCAAATATGGTGAGCAGTTCAAGATCGCCTTCTGTCAAAGCGCCGTCCCCGCCACGGTGACCGGTATCGAGAAGTACCTGGGCTCGGGCCTGGTCAAGGGAATCGGCCCGGTCATGGCCAAGCGGATCGTCAGAAAATTCAAGGAGCAGACCCTCGACGTCATCGAGCATGCCGCCGAGCGGCTCTCCGAAATCGAGGGGATCGGCCCCAAGCGGATCGCCATGATCCGCAAGGCCTGGGCGGAGCAGAGGGAGATCCGCGCCATCATGATCTTCCTGCAGTCCCACGGCGTCGGGGCGGGCTATGCCGCCCGGATCTACAAACACTACGGAGACCAGGCGATCGCCGTTGTTCGGGAGAACCCCTACCGGCTGGCTACGGACGTCTTCGGGATCGGCTTCGTCAGCGCCGACAAGATCGCCGAGAAGCTCGGCTTCGCGCGGGATTCGGCGTTGCGCGCCGAGGCGGGGATCCTCTACGTCCTGCACGAGTTGACCGACGAGGGGCACGTCTACTACCCCTATGAGCCCCTGATCGAGAAGTGCCGGGAGATCCTGGCGATCGAGAGAGAGATCATCGCCAAGGCCGTCGCAACGATCGCCGTCGACGGCCGGATCGTCATCGAGGACCTGAACCGGGACCCGGCGGCCTTCCGGGAGAACCACAAGGCCGTCTACCTGGCGGGCTACCACCTGGCCGAAACCCAGCTCGCCGCCCGCCTCAAGTCCCTGATCGGGGCCCCCAGGACCGCCCGCCGGATCGACGCCGAAAAGGTGATCCCCTGGGTCCAGGAGAAGCTCTCGATCATCCTGGCCGAAAGGCAGCTCGAGGCGATCCGCACGGCCGCCGACCACAAGGTGATGGTGATCACCGGGGGGCCCGGGACGGGGAAGACCACGATCATCAACGCCCTCTTCCGGATCTTCTCGGGGATCCGGACCAAAGTCCTACTGGCCGCCCCGACCGGCCGTGCCGCAAAGCGGATGACCGAGGCGACGGGCCAGGAAGCCAAGACGATCCACCGCCTGCTGGAATACAGCTTCCAGAAGGGTGGCTTCCAGAAGAACGAGAACTCGCCCTTGGACTGCGACCTTCTGATCGTGGACGAGGCCTCGATGATCGACACCCTTCTGATGCACCACATGATGAAGGCGGTCCCGTCCCGGGCGACCTTCGTGATGGTGGGTGACGTGAACCAGTTGCCCTCCGTCGGGGCGGGGAACGTCCTCAGGGACGTCATCGACTCCGGGGCGGTCCCTGTCGTGGAGCTCTCCGAGATCTTCCGCCAGGCCCGGGAGAGCTCGATCATCGTCAATGCCCACCGGATCAACGAGGGGTTGATGCCGAACCTCCTCAGCAAACAGGAACGGCTCGACGATTTCTACTTCATCGAGCAGGAGGACCCTCAGAAGGTCCTGGAGATGATCATCACCCTGGTAAGGGAGCGGATTCCGAAACGCTTCGGCCTCGACCCGATCGACGACATCCAGGTCCTTACGCCGATGCACCGGGGGATCGTCGGGGGGCTGAACCTCAACGCGGAGCTCCAGAAGGCCCTCAATCCCGGCGAGGAGGGAATCGCACGGATGGGAAGGCTCTACCGGACGGGCGACAAGGTCATGCAGATCGCCAACAACTACGACAAGGATGTCTACAACGGGGACATCGGCCGGATCACCGGCATCGATACCGAGGGGCAGGAGGTCCTGGTCTCCATCGACGGCCGGGAGGTCTCCTACGATTTCTCGGAGCTCGACGAGCTCACCCACGCCTACGCCGTCTCGATCCATAAGTCCCAGGGTTCCGAGTACCCGGCTGTGGTCATCCCGATCCTGACCCAGCACTACATCCTCCTCCAGCGGAACCTCCTTTACACCGGGGTGACCCGCGGGAAAAAACTCGTGGTCATCGTCGGGACGAAGAAGGCCCTGGCGATCGCCGTCAAGAACAACAGGACCGAGAAGCGCTACACGCTCCTGGGCGACCGGCTGAAGGGGGAGGGTCATTCCGGCCCAAGATAGGGGGCAATCAGTCAGACAAAGTCTATCATGAAATCCGGCCGCAGGCGGGTGCTTTGTTGAACGGGGACCGGCTCAAGGCCCTTTGACCCGGCCGTGGTCGTCCCCTTCCAGGAACCCCATGAACGCCCGCCACATCCCTGAATCGACGGCCGCGAGCCAGTCGTTGTGACCGACACCCCGGAGGATCCACATTCTTTTGTTCGAGCCGGGGAGGGATCGGTAGAGGGCCTCGGCATGGCGCACGGGAACGATCTCGTCGCGTTCGGCCCCTACGACGGCGATCCTTCCGGGGAAGGCCTTGAGATTTTCTCCGCTGTCGTAACGGTCCCTGAGGAAGAGGCCCACGGGCAGAAGGGGGAAATGGGATTTGGCCACCGCCTTCAAGGTGTCCCAGGGGGTGATCAGCAGGACCCCGTCGATCCGTGGAGACGGGTTGGAGGCCACGCCCGCCGCCACGGCGCACCCCAGGGATTCGCCCAGAAGGTACAGGGGCCCCCCGTACCGCGAGGCCAGGCGGACCGACTCCCGGGCATCGGCCACGAAGGACTTCTCTCCCAATTCCCCGCTCCGCGTCCCGTACCGGGGATATTCGGCCAGGATGACGCGGTACCCCAGCGGTTCCAACGCCCTCAGGTAATAGATCCGGTCCGCCGCCGTCCCGGCATTGCCGTGGAAAACGACGATTGTGCCGCTGGGCGCGGCAAGCCCGTCCGTTCCGACGAAGCCCCGGTAACCCTCCAGCCCGGAGGGCCAGAACTTGAAGCGGTTTGCGGCCCGCGCCTCCTCGGAGGGGATCGACGGTTCGGGATAGTAGAGCATCCGCTCCTGCAGATTGCAGCCGAAAAGCGACATGGCCAAAACTCCCAGAACGACGCCCCCCCCGGGGGATCCACGCTTCACGCCGGCATGAAGCGGCCCCATGGCCCTCGGGACTTTCCCACGTGATTTCATGGCCTGAGCGGCCCCGTTCAGGGACCGACCTTTCCCACCGGCGCGAGGTAGATCGTGAACTCCTCCTGGCCGTCCAGTCTCAGGAGCCCGTCCATCGCCTCCTGGTCGTAGGCGGCGATGGCGCAGGTCCCGGCGCCGATCGCCTGGCAGGCCAGGTAGAGGTTCTGGCCCACATGGCCGGCGTCGATGGCGATCACCTTGTGCGCCGTCAAATCATAGCGCCACTCCATCCGGTAGGGAATCGCCGTCCAGACGAAAGTCACGGCGGCCTTGCCCGGATAGGGCTGGCCGAAGACCGCCTGGACGATCCGCCCGGCCAGGCCCTCCTCGGTGAACTCGAAGAGGAGTTGGTGCTCCAGCGGGAGGTAACGGTAGATCCCCCTTTTCAAGCCTTCGACATCCAGGACGCACAGGTAGGTTTCCAGGGCGTGGCGGCATCCGGCGGAGGGAACGGTCCGGTAGGCGTGCCCGCTGTCGATCCGCTGGCGGACCCCCTGGGTCGCCCAGAGGAGGAAGGAGAGTTCATCCAGGTTGAGGGCCCCCTTGCGGAAGGTCCGATGGCTCTTGCGGTTTCCGATTGCGGCCGTCAGGCCGATGTCGGCGATCCCCTTCCAGGCGCCGACCACCGCCAGGTCGATCCGGACCCCGCCGGCCGGGGCGGGCTTCTCGATCGGCGGGGGGGCGATCCCCCGGCTCTGGTCGGTCTTGGAGAAATCGATCCGTTTGCGGATCGTGTCCTTGAGGAAGGATCGGTACTGCTGCATGAGTGCCTTGTCCATGAGCGAAGCATCCTCCGGGTTTCATCGGACGCAGTATACACCTTCCCGGACCTTTTATCCTCCCCAATCGAACCCCTTGAAGGGGGGTCCTTGATCCAGCGGACCGATCAAGGTGTGGGGCCATGGCGCCGCCGAGTCCCAAAGAGACCCGGCGACAAGGACTGGCCGGCAGGCTGGGTCCGCAAAAGGCGGAACGGCCCGCAGCGGCGCCTTGATTTCGGAACGCCTGGTGGTGTATGGAACAGCCTGCGCCCCCTGATCCCCATCCGGCGGCCGGGCAACCGAGGGGCTCCGTAAGTTTCCGGAGAAACGAGAAGGAA
>CAYOGU010000125.1:0-9894 GCA_964403345.1 uncultured Syntrophus sp.
CCCGGCCGGCCGGAGGGCCATCTTTTCGATCAGGGCGGGAAGGGACAGGACGCCGTCGGCGACGAGGCGGAGCGAGAGGGCCAGCGAGGTTTCCAGGCCCGTCAGGCCGCTGGCCGCATAGTCGAATTCCACCTCCTTGTCGGTCCGGCCGTGGGGGGCATGGTCCGAGGCGATCGCGTCGATCGTCCCGTCCGCGAGGCCTTCCAGGATCGCCGCCCGGTCCTCGGCGGACCGCAGGGGGGGATAGACCTTCGTGTTCGTGTCGAATCCCCGGACGGCTTCGTCGGTCAGGATGAAGTAGTGCGGGGCCGTTTCGGCGGTGACGCGCACGCCCCTGGCCTTGGCCTCGCGGATCAGCCGCACGGCCCCCGCGGTGCTCACATGGGCGATGTGGAGCGCCGCGCCGGTGTACTCGGCCAGGAGCAGGTCGCGGGCGACCATGACGTCCTCCGCGATCCCCGGGATCGCGGACAGGCCCAGCTCCGCGGACACGTTCCCCTCGTGCATCACCCCGCCGGCGGAGAGGTCCTTGTCCTCGCAGTGCGCGATGACGGGCGCATCCAGGGAAGAGGCGTACTCGAGCGCCCTGCGCATGAGCCCGGCATTCATGACGGGTTTCCCGTCATCGGAGAAACCGACGGCCCCCGCCTCCTTGAGGTCCCAGAATTCGGTGAGGTGGGACCCCTCCGATTTCACGCTGATCGCGGCGATGGGATAGACGTTCGCGGGGCAGCCGGCGGCCTTCGTCCGGATGAATTCCGTGACGGAGCGGCTGTCGTTGACGGGGCTGGTGTTGGGCATGCAGGCGATGGAGGTGAAACCGCCCGCCACGGCGGCCTCGCTCCCCGAGGCGATGGTCTCCTTGTACTCGAACCCCGGCTCCCGCAGGTGGGTGTGCATGTCGATCAGGCCCGGGACCACGATCTTTCCCCCGAGGTCCAGGGCCTCGGTCCCCGGCGGGCACCCCTTCTTGGGGATCTGGCTGCGAGACTGGGCGATCTTGCCGTCCACGATAAGCAGGTCCCCTTCCCGGTCGATCTTGCGGGAGGGGTCCACCACCCTGCCGCCTTTCAGTAAGAGCGCCATGAATGATCTCCTCAATGAAATGACTTAAAGCACGATCCCCTTCGGACCGCTTCCGGTCGGGGCCGGCAAGGCGGCCGAACGATGCGAAAGGGCCTTCCTCCCCGCCGTCACGACTCGCTGCCCCCCGTCAGCAGGTAGAGCAGCGCCATCCGGACGGCCACCCCGTTGGTGACCTGGTCCAGGATGATCGAGTGGGGGCCGTCGGCGATGTCGGGGGAAATCTCCACGCCCCGGTTCATGGGTCCCGGGTGCATGATCAGCACGTCCTCGCGGGCGAGCTCGATGTTCCTGCGGTTGAGGGAGAAGTATTTCGAGTATTCCCGGAGCGAGGGAAAGATGCTCTGCTTCTCCCGTTCGGTCTGGATCCGGAGCATCATGACGATGTCCGCATCCCGGATCGCCTCGTCGATGTGGGTGTACGCGGCCACGCCCATCTTTTCGATCCCTCGGGGGAGCATGGTGGCCGGTCCCGCCACGCGCACGCGCGCCCCCATCTTGGTCATGCCGTGGATGTTGGAGCGGGCGACGCGGCTGTGGGCGATGTCGCCGATGATCGCGATCTCCAGCCCGGCGATCCGACCCTTCTTGGAGCGGATCGTCATCAGGTCCAGGAGGGCCTGGGTGGGGTGCTCGTGGGCGCCGTCCCCGGCGTTGATGATCGACTGCTTGAGCAGGGCCGCCAGCATGTGGGGCGAGCCGGCCGCAGAGTGGCGGATCACGATGATGTCCGGATTCATCGCCTCGAGGTTCCTGGCCGTGTCGATCAGGGTCTCTCCCTTGACCATGCTGCTGGTCGAGGCGGAGATGTTGATCGTGTCCGCGCTCAGGCGCTTGCCGGCGATCTCGAAAGAGGTCCTGGTCCGCGTGCTCGCCTCGTAGAAGAGGTTGACGACCGTTTTGCCGCGGAGGGTGGGGACCTTCTTGATCTCCCGCGTGGAAACCTCGATGAAGGACTCCGCCGTATCGAGGATCAACTGGATCTCGTCCACGGAGAGCTCCTGGATACCAAGGATGTCTTTTCGGTTGAGTTTCATGGTTTCTGACCTCTCGTGCACGAGAACGCCGGGGGCCGCGGCCCGTGGGGCGGCCCTACCTGTTTTCCTCGATGAGCACCTCGTCCTTGCCGTTCTTCTCCGTCAGGTTGACGCTCACCGCCTCCCAGAGGGAGGAGGGGAGATTCTTGCCGACGAAATCGGCCCGGATGGGAAGCTCCCGGTGACCGCGGTCGATGAGGACCGCCAACTGGATCAGCATCGGCCGGCCGAAGTCGATCAGGGCGTCCATGGCGGCGCGGATCGTCCGGCCCGTGAACAGGACGTCGTCCACCAGGACGACCTTCTTGCCGTCCAGGGAGAAGGGGATATCCGTTTTGCCCAGCCGGGGTTTCCGGCGGGAGGTCTGAAGGTCGTCACGGTACAGGGTGATGTCGAGGATCCCCAGGGGAAGCAGGGTTTCCTCGATGACGGCGATCTTCTGCCTCAGGCGTTCCGCGAGGAAGACCCCCCCGGTCCGGATTCCGACGAGGACCAGATTCTCGCTGCCCTTGTTCCTCTCCAGGATTTCGTAGGCGATGCGGGTCAGGGAGCGGTCGATCCCCTCCGCATCCATGACGACCTTCGTGTTGTCCATGGCGTTCCCCAAGATGGTTGGTTCAAAAAAAAAGCCTTCCCCGGATAGGGGAAGGCACTGTACGCGTTTCGATCTCGATCTGCCCTGGCATGGCGTCTCCCTTTTCAATCTCGCCGGATTTAATTAAAAGGGGCTGCGACAAACAACCACGATGCCCTTTTACAATGGTCGGCCCGCCGGTGTCAAGGCCAAAAAGGTTTCCCAAAAAAAGCTTTTAAATGATGGCGGATTAGTGTTATAGGCACCCTGCTTGGAGGCGGCGAGCATGGCCCTGAATCCAGAACCGCAGGTATTCGTTTTTCTAAGCGAAATCCTGGGACGACCCATCGTTGATTCCGAGGGGCGGCCCCTCGGAAGGATCGTCGATCTGACGGCGAACATCGGGGAGGCCTACCCGCCCGTGACGGAAGTCCTGGTGCGCCGCCGGGCGGACCGCCGGTGCGTCCTGATCCCCTGGCGGCGGCTGGCGGAACGGGAGGGCGTCCTGGTCGCCCAGCCCCTGAAGCCCGAGGAGTTCAGGGAGCCCGTGCCCCGCCACGGCGAACTTTTCCTGAAGGATACCCTCCTGGACAAGCAGGTCGTCGACACGGACGGGGCGAAGATCCGGCGGGTGAACGACCTGCAGTTCCTCAACGCCCACCAGACGCTCCGCCTAGTCCATGTCGATGTGGGGTTCCACGGCCTCCTGCGGCGCGCGGGGCTGGAGCGGGCGACCGGTTTCATCCTCCGGCTGCTCTTCGACTACACCATGCCGGACCAGTTCATCGCCTGGAATTTCGTCCAGCCGATCTCCTCGCCGGACCTGATCAGGCTGACGATCGCCCAGACCCGCCTGGCCCAGCTCCATCCGGCGGACCTGGCGGACATCATCGAGGAGATGGACATCCACCAGCGCTCCGCCGTGTTCCAGTCCCTCGACGTGGAAACGGCCGCCGAGACCCTCGAGGAGACCGATCCCAAGATCCAGGTGAGCCTGATCGAGGACCTCGACACGGCCAAGGCCTCCGACGTCATCGAGGAGATGTCCCTGTCCGAGGCGGCCGACCTGATCGGGGACCTGTCCAAGGAGAAGGCGGAGGGGATCCTCAAGGAGATGGAACATGAGGTGGCCGAGGACGTCAAGGAACTCCTCGCCCACCCGGAGGAGAAGGCGGGAGGCCTGATGACGACCTCGTTCCTCAGCTTCCCTCCCGGCCTGACGGCGGCGGAGGCCTTGGAAACGATCCGCCGCGAGGCCGAGGACGTGGACCTGATCTACTACCTCTATGTCGTGGATGCCGAGGAGCGCATCCTGGGGGTCCTGAGCCTCCGGGACCTGATCGTGGCCCGGCCCGATGCGCTCCTTTCGGAGCTGATGGACAAGCGGGTGGTCTCGGTGGACATCGAGGAGAAAAAGGACCAGATCGCCGACGATTTCGCCAAGTACGGGATCACGGCCATTCCGGTCGTCGATGGGGACAGCCGGCTCAGGGGGGTCATCCTCTTCAGGAACCTCCTCGACGTGGTGGCGCCCAAACTGGGCAGATAGAAGAAGCGACGCGAAGGAAGGCGGCATCAATCCATGGCTGAGAATCTTCCCGAGGCCTTCCGGGGGCTTTGGCGGGTCATCGCCGGCAGCAGGTCCATCCGGTCGCTGGGGCTGTTCCTGGCCCTGATCGGACCGGGGATCATCACCTCCAACGTCGACAACGACGCCGGCGGCATCACGACCTATTCCCTGGCCGGTTCGGAATACGGCCTGACCCTGCTGTGGACCCTGATCCCGATCACCGTGGCCCTGATCATCATCCAGGAGATGTGCGCCCGGATGGGGGTGGTCTCCGGAAAGGGCCTCTCCGACCTGATCCGCGAGCGTTTCGGGGCGCGGATCACCTTCTATCTGATGATCGTCCTGTTCGCGACGAACCTGGGGAACACCATCTCGGAGTTCGCCGGCGTGGCGGCCAGCCTCGAGATCTTCGGCGTCAGCAAGTACGTCTCCGTGCCGGTCAGCGCCGCGATCGTCTGGTGGCTGGTGGTCAAGGGGAATTACAAGTCCGTGGAGAAGGTGTTCCTGTTCGCCTGCGTCTTCTACCTGTCCTACATCGTTTCCGGGTTCATGGGGAGGCCCGACTGGGATGCGATCGGAACCTCTTTCCTCAAGCCTTCGGTCCGTTTCGAGACCGGCTGGCTGACGATGGCCGTCGGGGTGATCGGGACGACCATCGCCCCCTGGATGCAGTTCTATCTGCAGTCCTCCGTCGTGGACAAGGGGCTCAAGGCCGAGGATTACCCCGTCACCCGGATGGACGTGATCTTCGGGTCGGTGACGGTCAATGTGGTGGCCTTCTTCATCATCATGCTCTGCGCCGTGACCCTTTTCGCCAACGGCGTCCATATCCAGAGCGCCAAGGACGCGGCCCTGGCCCTGGCGCCCCTGGCCGGCGAGTACTGCGCCTGGCTCTTCGCGATCGGGCTGCTCAACGCCTCTCTCTTCGCCGCCTCGATCCTGCCCATCTCGACGGCCTACACGATCTGCGAGGCCTTCGGATGGGAATCGAGCCTCAACCGCAAGTTCCTGGAGGCCCCCCAGTTCTACGGCCTCTACTCGCTCATGGTCTTCCTCGGGGCCGGGATCATCCTCCTGCCGGACATGCCCCTCATCACGATCATGTTCTATTCGCAGGTCATCAACGGGGCGATCCTCCCGGTGATCCTGGTCTTCATGCTCGTCCTGATCAACGACCGGCGGATCATGGGGGCCTACGCCAACGGGACCGTCATGAACGTCCTGGCCTGGCTCACCGTCGCGGTCCTCACGGGCCTGTCGCTGGCGATGATCGGCTTTGCGGTGTTCACCTGAATCGCGCGTCATGAAACCCTGATTCGGTTTTGCGCGGGGATGAAAAAGAAGGGGCCGTGCCTGAAGGCACGGCCCCTCGTGGACCTTTCAAGGATGTTCGCCCCTACCGCAGGATCCCGCCGAGCCGCTTCCAGCGCACGTTGTGGTCGTCCTGGTTCCAGGACCAGTAGATGATCAGGGCCTTTCCCAGGATCTCCTTCTCGCCCACGAAGCCCCAGAAGCGGCTGTCGTAACTCTCGTCCCGGTTGTCCCCCATGACGAAATAGGAGCCCTCGGGCACCTTCACGGGTCCGAAATTGTCCCTGGGCTGGACCGTCCCGGGGATGACGACGGGGTCCACGTACACCCCGTGGGTGTCGCTGTAGGGCAGGCCGTTCAGGAGGATCTGCTTGTTGCGGATTTCGATGGTGTCGCCGGGCAGTCCGATGAGCCGCTTGATGAAGTCCTTCGAGCGGTCCTCGGGGTAGATGAAGACCACGATGTCCCCCCGCTGGGGGGAACCGGTCGGGATGAGGGTGGAGCGGACGAAGGGGATCTTGATCCCGTAGTTGAATTTGCTCACCAGGATGTGGTCCCCGATCAGGAGGGTCGGTTTCATGGAGCCGGAGGGGATCTTGTAGGCCTGGATCACGAACGTCCGGATGAAGAAGGCGATGAGGATGGCCAGGACGATCGCCTCGATGTACTCCTGAATCTTGGATTTGGGTTTAGCCATGGATTGTCCTTACGAATAGATGCTCGTTAACGTGATGATGACCATGATCAGGGCGAGGAAGCCCTTCACCCCGATCCCCGCCACCCGGCCCAGGATGGCCCCCCAGGCCGCCCGGAGCGAGGGCTTCAGCCGGTTGCGGTCGATCAGTTCCAGGGCCAGAACGGCGGCGAAGCCGCCAAGAAAGCTCCCCAGGATGAGGCCCAGCCCGAAGAGGTAGGGGGCCATCAGCAGGGCGCCGAGCGACCCCCCGATGAAAAAGGCCCACAAGCCCCGCCGGGAAACGCCGAACTTCACGGCCCCCGCCATTCCGACGACGAAGTCGGCGACCTCCGCGAGGGCCGAGAGGACAAACAGGACCAGGAGGGTCTTGAAGCCGATCTTCTCGAAGCCGGTGAAGCAAGCATAGAGGGCCGCGTCGATGAGGATGATGACCGTTCCCGGAAGACCGAAGGGAATGGAGGAGATGCCGAAGATCAGCACCACGATGAACAGGGTCAGTCCTCCGATTTCCCAAGGGGTCAATTAGGCCTTCCTCTTCAAGCCTGACGGCCGGATCCTTTCAAAGAGCAGGACGATCGGGCTGGCGATGAACACGGTCGAATAGACGCCGGCGATCGTCCCCACCAGAAGCGCGAAGGTGAAGTCGTGGATCACGGCGCCTCCGAAGAAGAACAGGACCAGAAGGACCATCAGGACCGTAAACGACGTGAGGATCGTCCGGCTCAGGGTCTGGTTGACGCTGACGTTGATGATTTCGTTCAGGGACATCTTGATGTTCTTGCGCGCGTTTTCGCGGATCCGGTCGAAGATGACGATCGTGTCGTTGATCGAGTACCCGATGATGGTCAGAAGGGCCGCCACGATGTTCAGGTCGAACTCCTTGTCGAAGACCGACAGGAAAGTGATCGTGATCATGATGTCGTGGACGAGGGCGATGATCCCGCCCAGGGCGTAGCGGAACTCGAAGCGGACGCCCACGTAGATCAGGATGCCGATCCAGGAGAAGACGATCGCCAGGAGCGCCTTGCGCGTCAGGTCCGCCCCGACCTTGGGGCCGACGACCTCGATCCGCCTGACCTCGTAGGCCTCCTTGCCGAAGGCGGCGGTCATGGCCTCTTCGATGCGGGCGGTCAGCCCCTTGGGGTCGGCGCCCGATTCGGCCGTCCGCACGATCACCTCGTTCGGCCCGAACTGCTGGATGATGCTCCCCTCGAAGCCCATCGGCTTGAGGGCGGCGCGGATCTTGTCGGCGTTGGGTTCCGCCTTGAACTTGATCTGGATCAGGCTCCCGCCCGCGAAGTCGATGCCGTAATTGGGTCCGCCGTGCCAGATCAGCGAGGCGATGCCGATGATGATGACGGCCAGCGACAGGGCCACGGCGGGTTTCATCAACCCGACGAAATTGAAATTCGTGTTCGTTTTTATGATTTCCATTGAATTCTCCTCAAAACGGACGGCGATGCCCGACGCGGGGCCTTGTCCCTCTTTTGCCCCTAGATGCTGAGCTTCTGGACCTTGCGGTTCCAGACGAAATGATCGAAGAGGATCCGCGTGACGAAGACGGCGGTGAACATGCTGACCACGATGCCGATGGTGAGCGTCACGGCGAAACCCTTGACCGGACCGGACCCGAACCCGAACAGGAACAGGGCCGCCACGAGCGTCGTCACGTTGGAGTCGAAGATCGTCAGGAAGGCCTTGGCGTATCCGGCCTCGATCGCCGCCCGGGGCGTCTTGCCCAGGCGGAGCTCCTCCCGGATCCTCTCGTTGATCAGGACGTTGGCGTCCACGGCCATGCCGATGGTCAGGACGATCCCCGCGATGCCGGGGAGCGTCAGCGTCGCCTTGAAGGCCACCATGACCCCCAGAAGGAGCAGCATGTTCATGGCCAGCGCGAGGTCGGCGACGAGGCCCGACCATTTGTAGTAGATGAACATGAAGAGGAGGACCAGGATGCCGGCGACGACGCTTGCCCCGGTCCCCTTGTCGATCGAATCCTGCCCCAGCGAGGGGCCGACCGTCCGCTCCTCGAGGATGTTCACCGGGGCGGGCAGGGCGCCGGCCCGAAGCACGATGGCCAGGTCGCTGGCCTCCTCCATGGTGAAGGCGCCGGTGATCTGGGCCTGGCCGCCGGAGATCCGCTCCTGGATCACCGGGGCCGAATGGACCACGCCGTCCAGGATGATGGCCAGGCGTTTCTTCACGTTCTCGGCCGTGATCCGGTCGAAGTCCTTGGCCCCCTGGGCGTTGAACTTGATCGAGACGTGGGGTTCCCCGAAGCGGTCGCCGATCTGGACCTTGGCGCTTTCCAGGGCATCGCCGGTGAGCAGGGACTTGCTCCTGAGCAGGAGGGGGATCTCGGAGCGCCGCCCGGAGCTGCGGTCCATGCGCGATTCATAGGCGACCACGCTCCCCTCGGGGACGTTGCCCTTGAGGGCATCGTCGAGGCTGTGCTCGTCGTCGACGAGCTTGAATTCCAGGAGGGCCGTCCGGCCGATCAGGTTCTTGGCCCGGGCGGGGTCCTTGACCCCCGGGAGCTGGACGATGATCCGGTCCGTCCCCTGGGGGATGATTTCGGGCTCGGAGATGCCGAACTGGTCGACGCGGTTCCGGATGGTTTCCAGGGACTGCTCGACGGCCATCTTCTTGATTTCCGCCGCCCGCTTGTCCTTGATCCGGAGGGTCACGAGGGCCTTCCCCTCGGTCATCTGGGAGGCCGCCTCCAGGTCGGGATACTGGTTCTTGAGGAGTTTGTCGAAGGCCTCGCGGGACGCCGTGTCGGGGAGTTCGAAGGTGGCCCCTCCGCCCTTGACCTGATCGCGGGACCGGAAGCGGATCCGGTTTTCCATCAGGTTTTCCTTCAGGTCGGCGGCCGTCCTCTCCAGGGTGCTTTCCACCGCCTTGGCCGTGTCCACCTCGAGAACCAGATGCATGCCCCCCTGCAGGTCGAGGCCGAGATGGATCTTGTCGGTCGGCAGGTACTGTTTCCAGGCGTCGGGAAGGTCGGACGTCAGGGAAGGCATCAGATAGACAAGCGCGGCCAGACACAGGACGATCGTGGCGGCGGCCCTGATTCGGATACTCTTGAACATGGTTTGCCCCTTTCCGTCTTGCTTATTCCTTGGGTGCCTTCTGGAGCACGGCCCCGATGAAGTTCCTGGCCACCTTGATCCTGACCTTGTCGGCGATTTCGAGGGTCACCACCGTGTCGGTGAGTCCGACCACCTTGCCCTGGATCCCCCCCGAGGTCATGACCGTGTCCCCGTGGCCGAGGTTGGCGATCATGTTTTTGACTTCCTTCTGCTTCTTCTGCTGGGGACGGATCAGCAGGAAGTAAAAGATGCCGAAAAGCACGGCCATCATGATGATGAAGCTGAAGTCACCGCCAGCAGCGCCGCCTCCCCCAGCCGGGGTACCCATTGCATAAGCCAGATTCGTCACAATCAGTTCCTCCCTTTATTCGAGACTGTTTGGTTCAAGATCGTTTTCATCGATGCCGATCCCTCGGCTTCCTCCCCCTCGGCCGCCTTCCGCTCTTCAAGAAAGATCTTCCGAAATTCGCTGTAGCGGCCGCCGCCGATGGCGTCCCGGATCCTCTCCATGAGACGCAGGTAATACCGGA
>CAYOGU010000126.1:0-9881 GCA_964403345.1 uncultured Syntrophus sp.
TAGGGCCTTGTTCGCCGCTGCCTTGGCCGCCGCTGCCTTCTCTGCCGCCGCTTGCGCTGCAGCAACATTCTTTTCCGCGTCCTCAAGGTTTTTCGCCGCATCCCGAGCCGCCTGCTTCGTTTCGATGGCATCGCGGACGGCCTTCAGTGTGTTTGACATCCTCGCCGAGTCTTCTTGGAGACGTTTGATCTGCTGCTTGGGATCCAAGGCTGTCTCTGCCTTGATCCTTTCGTTCTCTTCGAATGTGATGACACGGTAGGGTGCACCGGTTTGGCTTTCGCTGCCTGGGGAGCCCCCTGTCGAAATCGGGAGATTGTTCTTCAGGAACTGGGTAGTCACGCCTTGCGTGGCGGGGGTGGAGCCCGTTGCGGTGCTGGACGAACCGGTTGAAGTTGAGAGCGGTCCTGCAGTGGATACAGGCGTTGCAGTGGAGGTGCCGGACGATCCTGTCGATGTCCCCGAACTTCCGGTCGACGTTCCGGACGATGCGGCACAGACGGATGTGCATTCTGGGCAGTAGTCCCACACTACGCCTCCGCTGATGCATCCTCCGCCGGGACAGATGCAACTTGTGGCAAGGGCGTCTGATGCGGGAAGTGCCATCAGGACCAGGAACAACGATACCATTCTCATCGCTTTCATCGGATGGCCTCTCACGTCTGGATTTTCCGGGTATTTACAGACTGTTAATCTGCTTAACATAGGTCCACTGCCAGCGTAAATCGGGTGTTCACCCCATATTTGTCCGGTAAATGCCCGATCCGTGGAACCCATCCTGTCGGGAGCGGGACCGATGGTGGCGCATGCGTAACGGACAGACATAGGTCCTGATAAAATAGGGATTGATTCGGCGTCAGGAAGAGACTAAGGTAACGAAAACTTGCCCGAAGGCTTGGAGTTCTTCATGTCTTCTCGCTTCTGGTACTGGATCCTCATCGTTTTCATCGTCTGCGCCTCGGGACCAACCCTTGGCGAGGCCCGGGGCAGCGTGTCGGCGGGCCATGCGCCTCTTTCTGGAATCAGTCGTTTTTCCTTCGGAGACAACGGGGTTTGGTCCGCCCCTGCTTACGATGATTCCTCCTGGGGCCTTTCAGGTTCAGGGGGGGCGTCGCCCGGAGCGAAACTGGCGGCCCGTGGCATTGGCTGGCATCGGATTCATTTTTCACTTCCCTTGTCCTCGGCCGACTGGACCGATCCGGCGATCCTCCTGGGACGGATCAGCGGTGCCGAGGAGGTGTTCCTGAACGGCACCAGGATCGGGGGAGAAGGCGAGATTGGTGACGGTTTTGTGGGGGCGTCAAAGGTTGTGCGGCTTTACCGGATTCCCCGAGGCCTTCTGAACCTCCGGGAGGACAACCTCTTGGCCCTGCGGATCATGTCCATGCATCCGGACCGCGAGGATTTCCATGGACGGATTCTGGTCGGTGATTATAGCACCCTCCTTGTGGAAAAGATCCGCAGCGAATTCCACCAAACCGCGATTGAGATGGTCATCCTGAGCATCTTCCTCCTGAACTTCTTGGTCCTAGTGCTGAATATCGTTAGCCACACGCTGCCCAGAAGGATGGGCCTCTTCGGCCTCTTTATCTTCCTCTCTCTGGTCGTTTATACCATGGACAGCCTTCTTTTCTACGGCACAGGCTGGAAAACACCCTTCGTCCAAAAAGCCTTTTTTGCCATGATCGCCCTCCTCCCAGCCACGGTCCTCCTGCTTTATCATGAGAAGGTCACATTCCCGACAAAGGCGACGGCCGTGGGCACGGTCCTCCTGTCCCTGGGCATTCTGTTCTGCCTGAACAGGCAGAGCTATTCGCTCCTGCCCTATGCCTGGTGCCTCGGCGTTGCAGGTATCGGCGTTTGGACCCTGAAGGTCTCTTGGCAAAACTTCGCGAATCAGATCCCGGATGCGGGTATCATCCTCGTTGGGACCCTCTGCCTTTTCTCCGCAGGCGTCTTCTCTGCCATTGAGGCGATTAATCCCCTCCATCCCTTCGGATACTATAAGGAGTTCCTCTGGGTCCTTGGCGGGCCTGTCTTCATTTACCTCTGGATTTACTCACTGATCCGGCTGTTTGCCCGCTTCCGGAAAAATCAGATGGAACTGTCCAAGAGGATTCTCCTTACCCAGGAGAGGGAAAGGGAGAGGCTTTCCAGGGAGCTTCATGACGGGATTGGGCAATCTCTCCTTGCCGTCAAACTGAGCCTTGACATGATCGAGATAAACGGGGACGGCAGGGCCACCGTCAAGTGTGCCGATGTTTCCGCAATCAAGAGGGAGCTTGTGAAAATCATCGATGAGGTGAGAGATGTTGCCGCAGCCCTACGACCCTCGGTCTTCGACAGGCTGAACCTTTCCGAAACGATCAGGGACGACGTCAAACGGCTGGAGCGTACTTCGGGTATCCGGATTACAATCGATACGTCGGATGTCGGCGAGCTGTCCACCCAGGCCAAACACAACGCTTATCGCATATACCAGGAGAGCATGACGAACATCCTGAAACATGCTTCTGCCACCAGCGTGAAGATCAATCTCGCCGTGCAGGGAAATTTGCTGGCGCTTGAGATCACCGACGACGGAAAAGGTTTTGATGCCGCACAGATCGATAGGGAGGGGAGTGGATTGGGTCTTGCCATCATGAGAGAACGGGCCGCGCTTTTGGGCGGTACCCTGGTGATCAGGACCGCCCCGGGGAGCGGGACATCCATCCTTGCGGAGGTGCCTCTGCCGTGATCCGGGTGATTGTTGCTGACGACCACGAGATATTCCGGGAAGGCTTGATCCGGATGTTCGCGCACCATCCCTCGCAGCTCGAGGTGGTAGGCGATGCCGGGAATGGGGACAGGGCCCTGGAGTTGATCCTCCGGGAAAAGCCGGATGTGGCGGTCCTTGACATCTCCATGCCCGGTATCGACAGCTTCCAACTCATGGAGAGGCTGCAGCAGAGCGGCCATCGGGAGACGAAGGTCATCATCCTGACCATGCACAACAATCCGTCCCTGGCCAGCAGGGCCATGAAACTCGGCGCAGCCGGTTATGTCCTGAAGGACAACGCCTTCAAGGACCTCGTCTATGCCATCGAGACGGTGATGAAGGGGAACAAATTCGTCAGCGGCGCTGTATCCGAGAAGCTGCTCGTCGGCAATTCCTCAGAGTCTCAGGAAAGATTGCTCCTTCTGACGGGCAGGGAACGGGAGATCCTGCATTATATCGCCTTAGGGCGAAAGAACCGGGATATCGCCGGGGAACTCTGCATCAGCGTGAAGACCGTTGACAGTCACCGGACGCGGATCATGGAGAAGCTTGGTCTTCATTCCGTGGCTGATCTCGTGCGGTTCGCCGTCAAGGCAGGCTTGCTCTGACAGCGCACCATGTTCTTTTCCACTGCCCTCTATGGCGGCGACGGTCTTCACAGCCGGTGGTCTCATGACTCGGCAGGTCGGGTGTGGTTATTTAAACGGCAATCAAATATGACAAAGCCTGATAGGGGTTTCCAGCAAATACAGGCATTCCACAGATAGCATGGCCATGTTTAATTGCCGGAGTAATAAGTAGGGCCGGGATGTCTTATCCTAGAAAGATTGTCTTGTCCGCGACAGGTGCCAGGACAGGAGGAAGAGAAAGCCAGGTGCGGCCAGGAAGAACCATGCCCAATCACTCGGGAACTTCCCCGCCGTGACCAGATGGAGGGCGTAGAACGCCAGCAGGCTTCCCGTCGTGATGCCCCCGCCGAGTCCTTCCCTCCACCAGGCGACGACCATCCCGCCGCAGACGCCGACGGGGAAGAACAGAAGCAGGGGCCATTCCCCGGGGTTGGGGGAGAAAGGCTCGCCTGCCAAAAAGAGCAGGACCACCCCGAGGCTCGCGACGCTCCAGCACCGGGCGGTCCAGCGGATCACGCGGCCTGCGATTTGGCCCTTGCCCGTTTCCTCCGCCATGCTGCACCTTTTTCCAGAAATTCCGTTGGCATCCCTTGACTTATTTCTTCCTGAGCGCGTCGGGCGTCGTTCTTGCGTGCGGGACCATGCTCCCTTCTCTTCTCCTCCGCCGGGTGGCGCCGCGGACCCGCGGCAGCGGGCCGTCCGGATCCGTCCTCCCTACTTGGCCGGTTTTGCCAAAAGCATCTGGACGGCCTTCTCCAAGGCATCGTTGAATTCTTCCGGACGATTCATCATCAGGAAATGGTCCGCGCCTTTCAGGACGATGGCGTCGTAGGACAGCATGTGGCGCCGGTTGGCCTCATAGTTGATGGGCCAGCCGAGATCCCCGTTCACGGTGACGACCGGAATGCGGACCTGATCGAATACCCTGGCCTCTTCACCGGTCACGTACCGCATGATCAATTCGTTCATCGCGCTCAGGGCAACCGCGGGCGGTGCAGCCGACATGTCGGAGAGTATCCATTCGCGAAGCTGCGGATTAGTCTGGGGAGAGATCACTTGCTTTACGAACTGCCGGGTTCCGGCCTGGAAATTTTTCTTCAAAGGCGCGATCATCTTCTTGAGGGCCTTGCGGGTCAACGGGTACTCGATGTTTTCAAGGGTATCGATTCCGATCAGGCCAACGACGCGTTCGGGCATGAGACGGGCCGCCTCCGCGATCACCGAGCCGCCCATGGAATGGCCGATCAGGATTGCGCTGCGGCCACCCGCCGCCTCCGTCACCGCCTTCACATCCTCTCCGAAGGCCTTCATCGTGTACCTCTTGCGCGCCATCCCGGAATGGCCGTGGCCCGCAAGGTCCAGGACGACAACGCGGTACTTCTTTGAAAATGTCGGCACCTGTTGGCGCCAGTACCGGGAATCGCAGCTCCAGCCATGCACGAACACCAGGGTCGGCTCTCCCTCCCCAAAGACCTCGTACGAAATCGGGGTGGCGTCTTTGGCGGGGACGATACGGGGCCAGTCCGCCCGCGCATCCCTTGCTTCAAAGGTCAGAATCAGCAGCGCTGCGCAGGCGATCAGGCCCACAAGGAGGCTTGTGTCCGATTTGAGGCGAAGCCTTTCATTCTTCAGAGCGGTATTTCTGGTAATGTTCATATGTCCACCCCCTTTCTGTCGAACGGTGAAGTGGCCGGAGGCACGGGGCCGATCCGACGAATGTTTTTGTCATGCGGCCTTTTCGGGTTCTTTCGGAAAGAACCGATCCATGGTTTCTTTCACCTCGTCGAGCCATTGCTTCCTCTGGCTTTCCGTGCTGGTGACGACGATGCCGAACGTCCGCCGATAAAAGACATCGACGCCGCACAGGCCGAAGACGCAGTTTCGCCATAGGGTCTCCAGCGGATCTCCGAATGTGCGTTTTTCCCGTTCGGGCGTTGTGTTGGACGTGTTGAAGACAACCGCCGCCCTGGCCTTGAGAAGGCCAAGGGGAATCCCTTCGCCGCCGTCATTTTCCCGGAACCGGTAGGCGATCCCCGGCCGAACGACGCGGTCGAGCCAGCCTTTCAGAATGGCCGGCGGCTGCCCCCACCAATTGGGATGGACGATGACCACTCCGTCCGTTTCCTGCAGCTCCCGGCACTGTTTCGCGATGCCCAGCGGAATGGAGGCGGACTGAGGTATCTCGTCAGCCTCCAGGAGCGGGTCGAACTGCTCGAGATAGAGGTCATGCAGGACAACACTATGGCCGCGTTCAAGGAGGGCCGCCTCGGCGGTCTTGGCGATGGCATGGTTAAAACTGAGGGGATTGGGATGGCCCAGGATGATCAGGATATTCATGTCCGCTTTGCTCCAGCGTGTCTGCCAGTGGCGCGGTGCGGTCAGACCAGGCACCAGCTCACGCTCCTGTGCGGCTGATCTTTCTTCCGTTCGGCTGATTTCAACTTCAGACCTCTTTCCTGCACAACAACCACGGGTGCAACAAAGATCGATCTAGGGAAGTCACCGGCGTGATTTTCGATTATTTTTTCAAATAGTCATAGGCTATTTCCCCGTAGGGCAGTGTCAAATCGGATGTGAAGTGGATGCAGGAAACAATCCGCTTGATCGGAAGGGTCGCAACCGGCGCAAGGGCGTGGTGGAAAAGCTGCAAATCGCAGGGACCGGTCCAGGCGCCCTTGACCGTCACATCCTTGAGGTGGTACCGGACCAGTTGCCGGATGGCGTTCGTCCCGTCCGGATTGGGGATGATTTTCAGAAGATAATTGGGAACCTCTTCCAGGGACTTTTCGATAACCCGGGTGTCGGCCGGTTCATGCTTGAATCCCATCGTGCCGATGGCAACGTCCAGGGAACCGTACTTCAGTCGCCCCACCAGCGTATCCCTGCTGACCGGGTCCACCATCAGCGACGGGGAGGCCAGTTTCTTCGGGAACCCCCAGATTTCCCGCCCTGCAGCGATCGGCGGATCGTCATCCAGGAACATGGAAAGCACATATTGCCCTGTTTGCCCCTTGAAGGTTACCGGAATGACCTGGCCGGATTCGGTATAGCTTCCGAACCCGCTGGAATCGGGCATCTTGATGAACTCAAACTTGACCAGGGCTTCCGGTATCTCCAGGGGCTCGGGCACCTGCCGGCGCAGGACATCCTTGTCGGTTTCGTAGGTGATGATGAAAAATTCCCTGTCGATGAATCGGTACGGCCCGGGAGGGTACGACGGGCTGTGGGCGGGCATGGCGAAAGCATCCTCGACTTTGGCCTGTGCGGCCGGACTTTCCCCGGTGCAGACGAAGCCGCCCGCAAGGAGCATCAATGCAAGAACAGAGATCAAGATGGTTTTCTTCATGGCGTCCTTTTCAGCCACCTCCTCTTTTCGCATTTGAGTGACAGACCATAACACGTTACATAGAGACCCTTCAACGAAAAGCAAGCGCTCATCCAATACGAAGCAAAAGGAGTCTCTCTGCACGATCCATGGAGACGGGACCATCCTTGCGCGCGTCCGACCCCTGATAGTTCCCTCTCGCCAAGAGAAACCCTTTCCCCTGGTAAGAGAGCGACATATTAGTGCGATAACGTGGTTTCGATAATTTCCCTTGTCGAGATGACTCTTGCATACGGAATGGATAAGGCCGCCATAAAGGATGCATGGACATCGGATGCATGGATGGTTCTATTCCTGAAAACCAGGTCTCTTGTGGCACAGGCATCTTCGGCCACGACACACTCGAAACCCAGGTCGAAGGCGGCGCGGGTTGTTGCGTCTATGCACATATGGCTCATGGCGCCACAAATAATTAGGTTGTCGGCCTTTTCTTTTTTAAGGATTTCCATTAAAGCAGTGCCGCGAAAGCCGTTGGGAAAGTTTTTTACGACAACGATCTCATCTTCCCGGGGAGCTACCGCGTGATTGATTTTTGCCCCTTCGGTTTCCGGTAAGAAAAAGGCTGCCCCCGGACGAGGGGAAATGTGCTGGATATGGATGATCGTCAATTTTAACTTCCTGAACTCGTTCAAGAGGATTTGCGCATTGGCCGTTGCCTCCAGGATCCCGACAAGCTCCATGTTGCCGCCCGGATAATAATCGTTCTGAAGGTCAACCAGTATCAGACAGCTGTTTTTCATATCATCTCCGCATCGTTTATCCACGATCGACACCACAAAGGCATTCAGCGGAACGCTCGCGTCCGGTTGAATGCCTCTGTGATCCTTATCCTAATTCGTTTCGCTTTCAATGACCGAGCGGACGGTACAATACCGGTTGCCACTGAGCCGACCTAGAACATCCAGGCCAAACCAATCAACCTCTCGTTCATTTTTTAATAAACCATCCCCCAGGTGAACAAGCTGTATCCGCCCAAGAATCAGATTACCCGCATTAGGTCCTTCGGTTACGGTAACTGTGCGTTCCAACGTACATTCGAATGCGATTCTCGCTTCTTGAACTCGACGGGGTTTTATCGTTTTCGAAGGCAGCCAATGAATATCCGTTATTGACGTCTCATCGGTCCCATAAGGGATAGGTTTTGCGCTGTATTCCATGGTGACCAGGAGATTAACGGATACGATGTGAACGACGAACTCCGGAACCTCTCGAATATTTCTCACGGTGTCTTTCACCGTTCCGTCTGATCGGTTGACCACTGAAAATGCAAGGATGGGAGGCGACCACGATACTCCGGTGAAAAAACTGAACGGCGCTAGGTTCGTTTGGCCCATTGGGTTGATGGTCGATACCCAGGCAATCGGTCTTGGGATGATCATGCTTGTCAGCAGATCATGGGCATGTCTCGGTTCCAATTCGTTCAAGTTGATTTCCATAATTCCTGGTTCCTTAATAACAATGGATGGAGGTCACGCGCCCATTGCCAGTCCGGCTTCCATGATGCAAAGATTCCGTTCTTCAATGAAAAACAGAATCATAGAGGCGAGTTCCTGTTTCCCTCCGGCATTTATGTGGGGTGGAGAAATTCCGGCGGCCGTTTATATTGTGGAGATTCCTATCACTATTTGCAGTAAAAATCTACTCCAGCGATGTACCGAAGGGTTCGTCTGGGGCGATCAGGGAACGATTCGCGGGAGGAGGGTGCCGAGGTCCGGGAATGCCGCCCGTTCTCCTTGCCAGAAGCAGGTAAGGACTTCGATGTTGAGTCGCCGGAGCTTTTCTACGAGGGCGGTCTCGGGAATGCCCGGGAGGACCATGACCAGCAGGGGATTCCCCGGGAGGCTCAGGCCGTTGAGGAGAAGTTGCGTGGCCGCGGCATGGAGGCCCGCCAAGGCCATGTCGGTCCGGATCTGAAAGACGGCCCGGATCTGTCCCCCCCGGTCCAGGACCAGCAGGTCCCGGGATGGGTCGTTGCCTGTCCGGCGGCCCTGCGCCCTCAGCGCGTCGGCCAAGTCGCAGACGATCAGGCCGCGGTCGCACTCGGCGCCGGGCTCTGGTTCCTGTTCGCTGAAACGTTCGCCGATGAGTTCCTCCTGGACGACCGGCTCGTCGAAACCGATCTCGACCTGGTCGGAGTGGGCGAGGGCCCCCTCCTTGATCCGGGCGATCTTGCGGACGAACTGGGCGATTTGCCGGGCGAAGCGGGGGGAGTGCAGGGCACCGACGACCGCGACGGGGGACTCCTGGTCGCCGTCCTGCATGATCTCCCAGAGGCCGCGGTAGTGGTTCTCGAAGAGGGACTTGCCGATTCCCTTGCGGCTGCCGCCGAGCTTTCCCCGGTGGACGACGAAGACCCGGCCGGTGCGGTCCTGGACAAAAGCGCCCCCGGTCCTGCGGTCGATGCCGTAGAGGGGGAAGTTGATCTCGCAGGTGATGGCGATGCTGTTGCCCCCGGCTGGCCGGCCGACGCCGAAGGCGTTCCAGTAGCGGCTCCCGGCGATCTTCTTGGAGAAGCACCAGATCCCGAGTTCCTCGGACCATGCGACTTTGGCCTTCTCGCTCGCCCCGGGGTGGCCAAGCATGACAGGGATCTGCTCCCGGGCCGCGGCCCGGAGGGCCCTGGCGAACTGGCGCTGGTGCCGGCGGATAGCCGCCTCGTTTTCTACGACTTTCAGCATCGACCTTCTTCCTTCCTAGCCGCTGTGCAGCATCGTGAAGATCAGATCCCAGCATCGCGAATCGAGATTTTTTCGGGCCCCCTGCCTCCGCAGCGGAGCGAGGAGGTGCAGGATCGAAAAAATGTCTTGAGCGGAAAAGGATCTGATCTTCAATGCCTTGTCCCTTAATCCAGGCGCTTGCGGAACCGCCCCACCGCTCCGGTGAAGACGGCGATCCCGAGGATCGTCAGGGCCGCGTATTGGGGCCAGAGGACGCCCAGCCCCACCCCCTTGAGGAAGATTCCCCGGATGATGACAAGAAAATAGCGCAAAGGATTGAGGTATGTCAACCACTGAACGACCACGGGCATGTTGGCGATCGGAAAAACGAAGCCCGAGAGCATGAAGATCGGCAGGATGACGAAGAAGGTCGTCATCATGGCCTGCTGCTGGGT